>NZ_CAWMYC010000158.1:0-201817 GCF_963872035.1 Scytonema sp. HK-05 | reverse complement strand
TACAGAGGAGAGTTTGAAAAAAGAGATTCCGGTTTATTCCGTTTTCTCGCTACACTATGGGATTACGTCAACGAGTGGCTGCGCGTTTTGTGCGATCGCGCTAGTTTGAGAAGATGAATTAATTTGAAAAAAGCAAATTGATGAATCAGACTTTAAGCGTAGCGGCTCCCAAGCAAGTTAGCACTCAAGAGCAAGCTGTTGTTGCCAAGCAGCAGATTCCTGTCAAGCCGTTGATTGTTTTGGGGTGGGAAATGCTTCTGGCATTACCCATAGGTTTAATCTTGGGAAGATTCCACATTGGAGGGGTTGCTTGGATATTTGGCGGTATTGTCTCTGGTGCAGTGGTGCTTCAGACGTGTCGGGTTTTGTATGGCTATACCCCCAAACCCAACCGGGCTGCGAGAAAGACAGGAATGGCACTTGTCGGGCTGAATGTCGGCTTTTCGGTTGCCCACGGTCATCTAGCTGATGTTGCTTCTTGTTTTCCTGTTTTTGGGGTTCTTACCTTTTTCCTGTTGGTGTGTGGTACCCTCATTGGCTATGTTTACTCGCGCTTAAGCAAAACGAATCTTTTAACGGCGCTGCTGGCTACAGTTCCCGGCGGTGTCGGACCTATGTCAGCGATCGCCGCAGATTACGGCAGAAATGTCGCCCTAGTGGCACTCGTGCAAGCGATTCGCGTCACTACCGTAGTTTTTCTAATTCCCTTAGTTGCCAGGTTATCATCCGGGGGCAATCAACTTTATCCGCAAGCACTTCCCATTAAAGGTGCCTTGCTCAGTCTCGAACCATCTCAATTAGGATTACTATTATTGGCGCTGCTATTTGGCGGATTAGCAGTATATCTTGCAAGATTAAGTAAAATTCCTGCTGGTGAGTTTTTCGGTGCAATAGTCGCTGGTATAGCGTTTATTCCTTTGCTAAATTTACTACCTTTTATAAGTGGTGTTAACTTTACTTTGCCGCCTTTAGTCAACATAGTCGGTCAAATGCTTCTGGGAATTACCATCGGTGAGTATTGGGGTGACAAACCCACTTTAGGGAAAAAGACCATAGTCTACGCCTTAATGTCTGTAGGAATGACCCTCGTTGCAGGGGGACTCGCCACCATCCTTGCTATGGAATTAACTTCCTGGGACTGGTTAACTTGTTTGTTAGTAACAGCACCCGGAGGTTCAGCGGAAATGATTTTAGTTGCCCTGACATTGCATCATAATGTTGAAATTGTCACAGCAGGTCATTTGGTGCGACTAATCGCGATTAACAGTTCCTTGCCAATATGGGTATATTTATTTCGGCGTCTTGACAGTCAACTGTCAGAATCTGCTTAGAAATGATTTTTGAACAAGAAGTCAGAAGACAGAAGTCAGAATTCAGAATCGATTGGTTAGGGATTGGGACGGGCAACCAATCGTTGACTACCTTTTCTACGATTTTGCTGGGGGAGTGTACCAAACTGGATTTTTGCCAAAAATTAGCGTGTAAATTGGTAGCTGATGCTAAATGACCCCATATCTAAGTATCATTTGGTTCTAATGCTATTTTTCCCTCACTCACAAACCAAGGATGCTGTAGATGGTCGCACAAATCAAAGAATTTGATGCCCAACACTGGGTGAAAACTCGTTCATCCCTTGATCCCAACGAATCAACCTTTCTCGCCTGGAAGGGCAATATTTACGCTTTTGTGCCAGGTGAAAAGAAAAAACTCCTATTTAAAATTGTCGGGATGAGCGTGAGTCGGTGTATTCCTACAGGAGAGGGTAGCTGGGATTTTACTTCTAGGGAACTGACTTATTACCTGAACCCAGAAACAGGTGAGATTTTGCATAAGTGGCAGAATCCTTGGACGGGGGAAACAGTCCCAGTTGTACACGTTGCCAATAATCCTGTGCAAGGTCATTTTAAAAGCAAGTTTCCAGCGCCTGTGGAAGGAGACAGTACAACCTTTGTGTTTGATATATTTCCCACTTATCCCAATCCTTTGGGGGAAAATCCCAAGTTTGCTGAGTATAGCCCACAAACTACTTATCAAGCGGCAGAGTTGTTTAAATTAACTGTTCCTACTGCAGATTTGTTGGACTCTGAACTTTCCTCTGTAACTGAACTCAAGCTGAGTTGGGATAGGATTGGTCAATGGCTTCCTTGGATGAAGATGGGCACACGCCTCGGTCATCTGATCTACAGTGCTTATGGAAGCAAAGTGAATGGCTTTAGCGAGTTACCGCAACTGCTGCAAGATGAAATCAATACCCGCGTACCTTTATACAAGAATGCACCCAAATCGTTTCTTGATGTGGAGGATATGACTTCTTGGCTTTACTTCCAACAGCACTTTGATGCTTACTTAGCCGGTGAAACCTTTCCGCTACCGGAGGCGGAGGAAATTTAGTTTCTGGGGAACCGCAAGAGGCAAGAGAGAACACAGAGGAAAGACAAGATGAAAGTTAAAATTTTAACACGAGGTAGACAAAGTAAAAATACGTCTCTCGCATCAGAAACTCAAACTGGCTTTTGAAACTGCGATAGCGAGTGGTGGGTGTAGGGGATGGATAGGCATCCATTCCCAAGTCTTGTGCCATTAACACGGCTCGCTTAAGATGCAGGGGGTCGCTGACAATGAGAAACTTAGATTGATGGTACAAAGACGCCACCTTCTGAGCATACTCAAGGTTCTGATGAGTCGTGTGCGATTCTGTTTCGATGAGAATATTGGCTGGTTTGACCCCCCGCGCCATTGCGTAACGTTTGCCGACAACGGCTTCAGCCAGATGATCGTTTTTGCCAACGCCACCAGTGAAAATAATGGTGCGAACAATCCCTCTTTTGTAAAGGTTTATTGCGTGGTTAATTCTTTCTCTGAAAACTGGAGATGGTTCGTCTCCCCAAACTGCTGCTCCCAAAACTATTGCAGCATCAGCTTTGACAATACGGTTAGCGCTGCCGTAAAAGTATATTCTGAATGCTGTGATTGCGACTACTAGCAGGAGTGCAGACACAATCCCAAGTACAACCAAAGCTAGCCATTGTGTTTTAGTTTGGTAACTGGGCATTGTTAATATCTCCCAATGTAAATTTACAACACTTCATCTCCGTTTTAACAAGTTTACACAGCTTCTAACAATGTCCAAAAGTAACCATCTGGTGCAACGAAGGAGAAACTCATCTCTCCAAACTCGTTGGGAACTATGTGTGTATACTTCTGCACAGGGCTTGCTTTAATGCGATCGCAGTACAGATCTAGTCCTCGTACCCGGTAGGTGTAAAGACAAACTCCCAAGCTGCCTGGTTGCGCGGCTTCATACTGGGAATTTAACTTCATAAAATCAGGAAAGCGAATGATGTAAAGTCTACCGGAACGCGCAGCAAACAGGTTTGTTGTTGAAGATCTGGGGTCATCAAAGGCGGTGAGATAAAACTTCTCCCCTGGTTGGAGGTCAAAAATCTCTCGACCTGCTAAGGAAGATTCGTAGCTTGTCTCTACATCGTCACGCACGCGCAGCAAACCCAAAACTTCGTCATAAAACTTTAGAGTTTCTTTGCTGTCATCCTGAATGACCATGCCCATATGAGTAAACTGGCTGGTTTTGAGGGTAGAATTTTTGTTGATGTTTCCGTAATGTGGCAGAGTATAACCAAACCTCTGAAAGAAAACCTGTCGCGTCAAGGGTTGCAACAAAAGCATTTCTCGTACCCCGATCACTGGTTCGATAAAAGGACGGCTTTTCTTGTCCTTGTTGTAAATAATTTCCCAGTGAGGGTATGTATATTTAATCGCCCAACCGGCTGTTTTAGCCTCCTCCACATGATTTAAGATGCTTAACACATCATCCGTTAAGCTCGTTGCCCAGCGATTTCCCTTCACTTTCATCGACCCCATCCCTAATCCCTCATTGGTGGGATTTTGCCAAATCATCAGACGAAGCAAACCATGATCTGTATACTGGTGGTAAAGGCGAATCGAACGTAAAGATGAATTGACTCCATATAATTGGTAAGCTGCGGCTTGTGATAATTCACCTACTTGACCAACGCGGTAGCCAAATAGTTCCCAATACTGAATAGCAGAAATTGGCTCTTTAACCCCAATACACACTTCGTAGATGCCTTCAATAGCCGTTTGTTGCCCCTGATTCATAGTTATTTATTACATATAATTCAAGTGCTTTTTTTAGCAGTGTTCAGTTATCAGTTAGTTTCTGTAACTAAGGATTTTTGGAATTTTTCCACAAATCAATTTGTTAGCTTGATATTGATTTTGTAAATGTAAATGCAAATGATAATTATAACTGTTTACTGTTAACTGAATATTTTTATATTTTATTAATAGAAAAAAATTTACACAAAATGATCATCAGCCAAAATTTAGTATTAATTTATACAAAAAAATACCAAGAATGAGTGTTGCTCTTTAATAAGAAACAAGTAGTTGTAAGAATCAACACTTGACAAGTGCGATTTTTAACATTAATTTTTTTGATTGTCATAGTGTTTATAGATTTTTGACGAATTTTGGAAACTATTAGTGTAATTTTGGATAGATTTTCAAAAAATTTCTACTTTTCTAGATATACTGGATTTCTGGTAGCCAATACTAAACTTTTTGTACTTTACGACTAGTTCAAGAACTTGGCAGTTAGAGATATTCAGGGTGACTCTCTATACAAATACAACACAAATAACACAAATACAACTTAAAAGTGTGTTCTCATCAGATGTATAAAGATATTACCTTGTGCTGTTCAAGTGCGCGCAAAATTCTAGCGCGCATATTTAGAATGAAAAAATGTAGGGAGCAACCACTGTTGAACGATATTTGCGCATAACACAGGCTGCTCTGGTGAATGGAAGTACCACTATTCTACTTATCAATAATTTATAAAATTAATACAACAGGCATGATGTCTCAAGAGGGAGAGAATTTTGCATGAAAATTCTTTTGGTAGAAGATGATGAGTTTAATGCTTTATTGCTTGAAAAAGCGCTCAAGGCATACAACTACCAGATTGAGATTGCAAAAGATGGTCCAACCGGGCTGGAGTTGGCAAAGATGTTTGAATATGACCTACTTTTGCTAGATGTCATGCTTCCTAAGATGGATGGCATTAGCCTTTGTCGGCAACTGCGTCTAGAGGGTTATCATATGCCCATTCTGATGCTGACTGCAAATGATAGTACCAGTCTTCGGGTTACAGGTATGGAGGCAGGTGCTGATGATTACATAACCAAGCCTATTGACCTGTCAGAATTACTAGCTCGGATGAAAGCGTTGCTGCGGCGGGCAAAGGTGATCTTACCTACAATACTGAGTTGGGAAAACTTACATCTAGACACCAACACAAGAGAAGTTACTTATAACGGCGAGAGTTTGCACCTCACCCCCAAAGAGCATGGTTTATTAGAGCTTTTCTTGCGCAATCCCGGCAGGATATTCACTCGCAATGCTTTGCTCGACAGCATTTGGTTATCCTCTGAATCTCCTGGAGAGGAAGCTGTGACAACCCAAATTAAAGGTCTGCGGCAAAAGTTAAAAGCAGTGGGAATGACCGAAGATTTGATTGAGACGCTTTACGGATTGGGCTATCGGCTCCGAAAAGATGAAAAGGGCACTAGCAGACAAGACTCAAAGAAGCAGAATAAGCGCAGATCCCTATCATGTACTGAGTTTTCGCAAAAGCGAGGCAGCGCGGTCTTGGGGGTTTCCCCCATGAGCGACTGCCGTCGCAAAGCCGAGGCAGAGGTTATAGTTCTCGTCAAAAAGATGTGGGAAGAGTTTAAAGGGAGCCGTCTACAGGAACAGTTGGAGTTATTTGAGCAAGTGCTAGCACACTTATCGACTGGAAACCTAGACAGCCATCTGCTTAAGCTAGCACACACAGAGGCTCACCGCTTAGCTGGTACTTTAGGGTGTTATGGCTTTCATGAAGGTTCAAAACTAGCACGGCAAATCGAAGTGTTGCTGCAAAGTTTAATGAGTTGGGAGCAATACCCACTTTGGCAGTTGGAGAGATTGGAGAAATTAATAACATCACTGCAAAAAATATTGCAGCAGCAGCCATCTCAAACTGCTACCCTTGCAACCTCTAAACTATCATTGCCGCGACTGCTGATCATTGATGATGACACTATCCTAACAGAACGAATCAAATTAGGTGCCGCAGCTTGGGGCTTACAGGTAGACGTAGCTACAGACTTGACCACGGCAAAAAGCGTACTTGCTTCATATTCTCCCAATGTGATTTTACTAGATTTGACTTTTTCCAACCCACAGGAAAATGGTTTAAACTTCCTATCAGAAATTTCTCAGAAAAATCCTAAAATTCCTGTTATAGTTTTTACCGCATCCAATCAATTTCGTTGTCGGGTAGAAGCTGCTCGTCTAGGGGCACAGACCTTTCTCCACAAAACTACGCCTGTGGATGAAGTGCTTTCTGTTGTGAGGAAATCACTCAATCAGTCTGCTGCTACTCATAAAGCTAAAATTATGGTTGTAGATGATGACCCCATTGTGCTAAATCATGCGAAATCGTTGCTTTTACCTTTGGGATTTGAAGTCACTACACTGCAACAGCCTCAACATTTTTGGAAGGAATTAGAAACTTTTACCCCCGAATTACTGATTTTAGACATTGAAATGCCAAATTTTAATGGGATTGAACTATGCCAAGTAGTCCGCACTGACAGCCGTTGGAGTCATTTACCCGTGCTGTTTCTCTCTGTCCATTCCGATGCAAAAATAGTGCGTCAAGTGTATGCGGTAGGAGCTGATGATTATCTGCGTAAGCCAATAGTGGAACAAGAACTGATAACCCGTGTTCTTAATAGGTTAGAGCGGACACAACAAAAGACAAGAATTAGCGTAAGGATTGCAGATTAAATTACGTGCAATTTATCTGGTTAAGATTGACCGAAAAAGACAAGGGAGATGGGGAGACACGGTGACGCGGAGAGTTTTGAATGATCCAGTGGTTTTCTTTTAGCTAGGCATTGCTCACTTTTGTAGGCAATGCCTACCCGAAGATTTGTGATCTCATCATAGAATCAGCGCTGTAAATAATTAGACGGATTTGATATTACAGGTAAAAACGGCTCAATTCTTGAAGGGGTTAAAACGCCTACTACAAACGATTGTGCAAATTCTGGATGAGGAGATAAGTGTAAATTTATACTTTATTAATTGAAAAAAACTTTAAAATACAAAGACTTGCTGTTGCATTCAATATCGGTTTTGTAGGATAGATATTCTGCCCAGAGTGGATTTAGCTAGCATGAATTGTGTAGGCTAGACTGTTTCCCCAATCGCTTCTATATGCCCCTATAGCAATCTTATTTGATTCGTGAAAGAGGGCAGACTTGCCAGACTTGGGGAAGGTATTTCACAAATGATTTAGGACTGCTATACATTCTTTTAAAATTTTAGAAAAATTGCGTAAAAAATATTTATTTTTAATCATAATATTTAATTAGCTTTAATTGACTAAATTTAACAAAAGAAAAATCAATGGATGAATTGAAAGCAAATTGTAGTAATTATCATGTGTAAAATTAATGAAATAACCCAGATTAATCAGCACTTGAGCATGGCTTTGGAAGCAGCCAAAATCGTCATTTTGGACTGGGATTTGCTTTCCGATTGTGTCGGTTGGTCAAGCAGTCAAGAAGAATTATTTGGGTTGGCACCTGGAACTTTTCCAGAAACTTACGAATCTGCTATAGCTCGTGTTCATCCAAGTGACCTAGAAGCTGTGACTTTATCTTTGAATCAAGCACGTCTTGAACGGCATGATTATCATCAGGAACTACGGATTTTTGGGTCTGATGGTAGTATCCACTGGATTGAGGCAAAGGGAAGATTTTTTTATAACGAGCAAGGTCAAGCAGTGCAGATGCTGGGAACCGTCATGGAGATTAGCGATCGCAAAGCTAGAGAAGAACAACTGCGTCTGTTGCAATCTGTAGTCGTTCATACACATGACGGAGTAGTAATCACTGAGGCAAACCCCACTGACCCTACGGCTTCCCCGATTGTCTACGCTAACCCTGCTTTTACCCAAATGACAGGTTATACTTTAGAGGAACTCTTGGGCAAGACACTGTATATTCTCCAAGGAGAAAAAAGTGACCCAGCAACTTTAGATAAAATTCGTACAGCGCGGCAAAGTGGTCAACCAGTGCAGGTTGAAGGGATTAACTATACCAAAGACGGCAGAGAATTTTGGGTTGAAGTCAGTATTTTCCCGATAGACGATAAAACAGGTCAAGTGACTCACTGGGTATCAGTGGGGCGGGACATCACCGAGCGTAAGCAGACAGAAGCTGCTTTGAAAGAAAGTGAGGAGCGGTTTCGCCAAATAGCAGAGAATATCCAAGATGTTTTCTGGATATTAGATCCTCTCAACGGCGAAATAGTTTATATTAGCCCTGTCTATGAAAGAATTTGGGGGCGCAAGTGTGAAAGTTTGTATGCCACTCGAATGGATTGGATGAATAGCATACATCCTGATGACACCGAAAGAGTGCAAGCGACTATTGGTAATAAAGTACACACAGACCTTTTTGAGCATGAGTATCGTATCGTGCGTCCAGATGGAACAGTGCGGTGGATTCGAGACCGAGGGTTTCCGGTTAAGGATGAGTTCGGACAAGTACAGCGTATAACAGGGATAGCAGAGGACATCACAGAGCAGAAGCTCTCAGAAGTTGCTTTGAGAGAAAGCGAGGAGCGATTTCGCCAAATAGCAGAGAACATCGAAGATGTTTTTTGGATATCAGACCCTACAAAGCCTCAGTTACTCTACATCAGCCCGGCATACGAAAAAATTTGGGGGCGTTCCATAGAAAGCTTGTACGCCAGTAACATAAACCTTATTAATTCTACTCATCCAGATGACCGGGAACGAGTGCTAGCAACTTTTGTTGAAAATGCACACCAAGCAACATTTGAGCATGAGTATCGCATTGTGCGCCCAGATGGAACGGTGCGGTGGATTCGAGACCGAGGATTTCCGGTAAAGGATGAAGGGCAAGTTAAGTACATTACAGGAATCGCACAGGATATCACTGAGCGCAAACTTGCTGAAGCTACACTACAGCAACTTAATGAGGAGTTAGAAATCCGAGTTAAACAGCGGACTCTTGAGCTAGAACGCTCTCAAACAATCTTGCAACAGCAGCTCAGACGAGAGCAGTTAATCAAAAGGCTCACGCAACAAATACGCCAGTCCCTCGACTTGGAAACAATCCTTAACACTGTTGTTAGCGAAGTCCAAAAATTGCTGGCATCTGACCGAGTTTCAGTCTACCAAATTCAGCCAGATGGTACTGGCAGTGTCGTTGCCGAAGCTGTTGTGGGAGACTGGACTAGGACTTTACACCAGAAATTTCCCGAAGAGATTTTCCCCAAACGATCCCAAAAACGCGATCTCGAAGGACAGATTTACACCCTTACCGACTGTGATAGCGAGGAAATATCACCCTGTTTTGCAGATTTTTTAGCAAAAATTCAAGTTAAGGCAGAACTGGTGGTTCCTATTATCCAACAAGATACGGTTTGGGGACTGCTGATTGTCCACCAATGCAGTGAACCAAGAGAATGGGAAACTTGGGAAATAGATTTGCTCAAGCAATTAACTAGCCAAGTAGCGATCGCCATTCAACAATCAGAACTTTACCAGCAACTTAAGGAAGAACTGCGCGATCGCCAACGGGTAGAAGTCGCATTGCGACAAAGCGAAACTCTGTTTCGTTCTCTAACGGAGTTTGCACCCGTGGGCATTTTCAGATGTGATGCTCAGGGGCAAATTATCTATACTAATCCTCACTGTCAGGCAATTTTTGGCTATACCTTTGAGGAAGGTTTGGGGTATGGCTGGATGCAATTTGTTCACCCGGAGGATTTAGAAATTATTATGCCCCAATGGGCTGAATCAGTGGCAGCAAAGCAGGGATACTGCAGTGAAATTCGTTGTATCCACAAGGACAAAACTATCCGGTTTGGTCGAACTATGTCAGTTCCCATCTTTTGCGAGTCTGGTGGACTTACAGGTTATGTTGGCATAGTAGAAGATATCACGGAAAGTCACGCAATTGAGAAAATGAAAAAAGAATTTATCTCGATTGTCAGCCATGAACTACGAACCCCTCTTGCTGCAATTCGCGGTTCCTTGGGATTACTCGCCGCGGGCGTACTCAAAGACCAACCTGACACTGCAAAACAAATGTTAGAAATCGCCGCCAACGACACAGAACGTTTGGTACGTTTGGTGAATGATATTCTTCACTTAGAGCGCCTAGAAGCGAACACAGTTTTTTTGGAGAAGCAATGGTGCGATGCTACCACAATAATGCGTCAGTCTGTAGAAACTGTGCAATCCCTGGCGGTAGAAACCAAGATCACGCTTTCTGTTGTGCCTTGTGAGGTGCAAGTATGGGCAGATTCAGACTGGATTATTCAAACTCTTGTCAATTTGCTGAGCAACGCAATTAAATTTTCGCCTCCACAGACTACAGTAACTCTGAGTGTCGAAGCGCTGCCAGAAGACGTTTTATTTAAAGTTCAAGACCAAGGACGGGGTATTCCCCATGATAAGCTAGAAAGTATTTTTGGACGGTTTCAACAAATCGATGCTAGTGACTCACGCGAAAAAGGAGGAACAGGTTTGGGTTTACCTATTTGCCGTAGTATTATACAACAGCATGGCGGCAGAATTTGGGCTGAAAGTGTGTTAGGACTCGGTAGTGTTTTCTATTTCACTCTACCTCAACCGCTTGACAGCGAAGGGTGAGGAACGGTTGATGGGCAGAGGAATTGACGAGTTTTGCTCAACCCGAAAAAGATGCAAGTTAAGTGCGTGACAGCTTGAGCTTTTCTCTGTCTTATTTTTCTATATTCAGAGTAATTTAATCGGGATGAGGTCGTGGCGTCATTTCTTTATATATAAAATAATAAGCAACAACAAAATCGGGAATATCCTCATTATTTTGTTATTTTTTGTGTTTATCCTCAAAAAGGTGCAAATTTGTCTTTTTACAAAAAAAGGCAGAGGGCAGAAGGCTAGAAGCAAGCGTGTCATCAGACCTGGGTTGTTAACATTGTTAATGCGTCGCCTGCCCTTAATAAAGTGTATAGCATCCGATATGATTTGTGAAATGTTGCAACACTTGCTGTCCTTTGTGATTAGTCCTTTATCATTTGGAATGACAAAGGACTAATGACGACCAGAACGAGCTTTATTACAACTCAAATAGTACTGCTATAGCATTTTCAGCTATTAACAGAATTTGATAAGAAAGCTTGTGACAACAACGTGTTTTTTTACTTGACTGTATTCCCAAATGGCTGGAAAGCTAAAAGTAAAACTATGTTACCAAAGCGGATTTTGCTTATCGATGACGAAACAAACCTGTGTACTGTTATTAAGGTTTGTTTAGAACACATAGGAGGTTGGCAAGTACTGATAAGTTATTCTGCTAGCGAAGGACTGCTACTCGCTGAAACTAAACTCCCTAATGCTATTCTGCTAGATGTCATGATGCCGGATATGGACGGATTGGTGGTGTTACGTGCATTGCGAATTAATCCGGTTACCCGAACAATTCCAGTAATTTTGCTGACTGCTAAACCACAGCCTGTAGACTTAAATCAATCTGCACAGTTAGGCGTTGTAGGGGTCATTCCCAAACCTTTTGACCCTATAAAGTTGGTAGATCAGGTAGCCGAATTGCTGGGATGGGAATAAGCCTGTCTTAGTCTAATTCAAATTATCATCACATACACAAAATTCCAAGTACTACAAATTTTTGGCAATCCTCAGAATTTCCTCATTTTTTTTACATAACATCATCAAACAAGTATCGAAATGTTTCTAAATTCTGGACTCTTAATTATTCCCGGAAGGAAACTTTATGGTTTGAATGCATTCGTAACTCTGACAAAGATTTAGTATTCTATAAAATTATACGTATAATAAAGTACAATTATAATACGTAGAAACAACAGATGATGGTAAAACCTGTTACTAAAAGAGTTTTATATATTGATGACGAACCTGATATGCAACTGATTGTGAAAACCTGTCTCCAGACTTTCGGAGGGTGGGAGGTAGAAGTCGCGAAATCAGGCACAGAGGGTTTAGTTAAAGCAGAGGAGTTGAAACCAGATGCCATCATTTTAGATGTGATAATGCCGGATATGGATGGTATTACTTGTTTGGAAAAACTACAGTTAAATGCCAAGACTCAAGCAATACCAGTAGTTTTTTTAACATCAAGGTGGAATATCACTCAAAAGTATCAGTTTTCAGCATTGGGTGCTGTGGGGGCGATCGCCAAACCCTTTAACGCTCTGACTCTGGTTCCTCAAATTGCAAAATTTCTTGGTTGGAAGCAAGAAAATGTAAAGGTACTAAACTAAAAAACTTTCCACATTCCTTGTCATACTAAATGAGTTTATTTAGATATTGACTATTTTTTGAATATCTAAATATGGGTTTAATGTTTTTTAATAAAAAAGCGGCGTAACTGATAAAACTCAGGCGAGATTATTTAGCAATGCCATTGCTTCTTGCAATTAATCGAACAACTATTTCTTGAAATTAAAGGACGAGTATGGCTTTGCTTGAAAAGATTCTAATTGTAGAGGATTCTCTTAGCCAGTTGGATCTGATGTGTCATTATCTCAGAGATAGTGTTTACCGCATTATTAAAGCAACTAGCGCTCAACAAGCTTTGAAAATCGCTTTACAAGAAGAACTTGACTTGATAATTACTGATGTAGTCATGCCTGAAATGAGCGGGTTTGAGTTGTGCCGTTTCCTCAAAAAAAATCCAGCAACTCAAAAAGTGCCAATTGTGATTTGCAGTTCCAAAAATCAGAAAGTTGACCGTTTGTGGGGGATGAAGCAAGGCGCTGTCGCCTATGTCTCTAAACCCTTTAGCCGCGAACAGTTGCTACGTGCCATTGAATCAGTGGCAGTATCAATGTAAAGTTTGAGTGTAAATATTTTTCTTTCATTGTAATAGAAATAGAGTATACAAAACAATTAGTTTCTGATACTATTGAATCTACTAAGCAGTAATCAATACTTAGTTTATTACCCTATTAATGTTCATGCTGCCAAAATAAGTTAATCTTATTAGTGTGATACCTATAGGCTATGGTTCAGTCTTTGTTCTCAGCTAGAAGCTTGCATCTACCACTGGAAATTCTCAAACATTACTCATTTAAGCACAAGACTCTTGAGGATTGGTAGATGATTAAAATGGTTGACAAAGATATAAATCATGCTAGAGATGAAAATGAAGATATTGAACAGAGTTTCTTCATAACATCGTTACAGCAAAAAACTGTCATACAACCTAAAATTGACTTTCATAATTCGCGCCGCCGTCGTATTATTTCTTGGCTCAGGCAGATAAGCTTACGTAATAAAGCCATAGCGTTTATCTTTGTTATTGGTACTGTGCCAGTATTTGGGATTGGGGCAATCACCTATTACTTGGTAAACCAATCAACGACAAAGGAAATTGTTAACAACAAGCAAGATAGAGCTTCTTTGTTGGCAAACAATATCAGCAGTTTCATGCAGAGACGGTATGGAGATATTCAAATCCTCTCTAGACTGACATTTCTGCAAAATCGTCAATTGAGGGGAGTGATCAGCCGTGAACAGATGCAAGCACGGCTGAGGAACTATTTAGATATTGAAAACAGTTATGAAAGCATTGCCGTTTTTGATATCAAGGGTAATCTGGTTGCCGATTCAGCAGGAGAATCTATAGCTAACCAAAAAAACGAAGAGTATTTTCAAGAAGTACTCAAAACTAACACGCCCTATATTAGCCAGCCGAAAGCCACAAAAAGCGTAGACCAATCTAAAATTTACATGGCTGCGCCTGTCAAAGATAGTGACACGGGTGAAACAATTTATATTGTTCGGACAGTGATACCCGTGAAATCTTTAGAAAAGGCAGTCCTGATCCCGCAAATTAGCCAAGATGATTACGATGTTGTAGATAGTTCTGGAAACATATTCCTGTCTAGGACAGGGAGCAAAACGGGTTTAGATGCAAAAAAAGAAATTCCTAAGTGGAAAGAAATACAAGCAAAGAAGCAAATAACGACTCAAATATTATTTAACAAAAAGGACAATGCTGAAAAACTAGTGACTTATGCGCCCTGGCAAAAAGTAGAAGGCTTGCCAGATTTAAAATGGACATTAGTTTTGAGTTTAGATACAGTAACTGCATTCGCAACACAGCAAAAATTATTACTGGCATTGGAGATAGGGACGCTAATAACAGGATTGCTGGTTGGTACAATCGCGGCAATTATAGCCACTCGTGTGATCAAGCCAATTGAAGCTGCTATTATGGCAGTACAAAAATTGGGTAAAGGTAATCTTGATACCCGAATTGCGATCAAAGGCGAAGACGAACTTGGAATCTTGGCTTCTCAGATCAACCAAATGGCAGACCAAGTGCAAGGCTTCCTACACAAACAAACCGCCGAAGCTGAGCAATTAAAGTTGTTGACAAACATCTTGCTCTCAATTCGCTCCTCTGTCAATTCTGAAGAATTGTTCAACATTACAGTCACAGAAGCAAAACTTGCCCTCAAAGCGGATCGAGTCGTGATTTATCGCTTCAATGCTAAAGGAGGCGGACAAGTTATAGCTGAATCAGTGAATCCTGGTTTGCCTGTGGCTTTTGGGGAGATGATTGAAGATGGCTGTATTCATAAGGACATCATAGACGCTTACAAACAAGGCCGGGTGATGGCTGTGAACAACGTCAGTGAAGCAGGCTTTTCTCCCGAACATCACAAGTTGATGGAAAGATTGCAAGTCAAAGCGAACTTGGTCACGCCAATTTTAAAAGATAACCAAGTCTTAGGCTTTTTGATTGCTCATCATTGTGAAGAAATTCATGCTTGGCAGCCATATGAAATTAATTTCTTGCGGCAGTTAGCAATTCAAGTTGGGCTGACTTTGGAACGTGTCAGTTTATTGGAGGTGACACAGACACTCAAAGACCTTGCTATCCACTTGTCTAGAACCCATAACTCGCAAGATATCTACAATTTGGCGGTTCAAAGCATCCGCAAAGCCTTGAAGGTGGAGCGAGCAGTCATATACAAAATAGACGAAAACCTGCACGGAAGGGTCATTGCGGAATCAGTTGTTGCGGGTTGGCCGGCTTCTCTTGGGGCAGAAATTTACGACCCATGTTTGAAAGATTATATTGATAAGTATCGGCAAGGTCGTGTTGTCGCAATTAACGATATTTACCAAGGTAATTTGAGCGAGTGTTATATCAAGCAATTAGAACCGTTTGCAGTCAAAGCAAATTTGGTCACACCGATTTTAATAGGTGATAAACTGCTCGGCTTGTTAATTGCCCATCAGTGTTCCCAACCTCGTTTGTGGCAACAGTCTGAAATTGATTTGTTTGAGCAATTTGCCAGAATTGTGGGACTGGCTTTAGAGCGAGCCAATTTTTTAGATCAAGCCGAACAAGGACGCCAAGAAGCAGAAAAAGCTTCTCAGCTGCAACGTCAGCAGAAAGAAAGGCTGCAACTGCAACTGCTAAGATTAATAGACGATCTTGAAGGAGCATCTCAAGGAGACCTGACAGTGCGTGCGGAAGTCACCGCTGGAGAAATTGGCACTGTGGCTGACTTTTTCAACTCCTTATTGGAAAGTTGGCAGGAGATTGTTACCCAAGTCAAACTAGCTGCTACTCAGGTAAATAATGCAATTGCAGACAACTCAGGATCGATGGGTGATTTGGCAATTGAAGCACTCAAACAAGCAGAGGAAATTAGCCGTACCCTCGATGCTGTTGACCAAATGAGGCAATCGATTAAAGCCGTAGCAAAAAATGCGAAGCAAGCCGAAGAAGTTGCCCGTACAGCATATCACGCCGCCGAAACTGGAGATACAGCAATAGACCTAACAGTCGAAAATATTATAAGTTTGCGCGATACAATAGGGGAAACGGGGAAAAAAGTCAAGCGTCTTGGAGAATCTTCGCAACAAATTTCGCGTGTGGTGGCATTGATTAAGCAACTTGCCATGCAAACCAATTTGTTAGCTATCAACACGGGTATTGAAGCGGCGCGTGCTGGTGAAGAAGCTCAAGGTTTTGCGGTGATTGCGGAAGAAGTTGCCGTACTAGCAGCTCAAAGTAGCGAAGCAACTGAGGAAATTGAAGAAATTGTTGCCAATATTCAACGCGAAACCAGTGAAGTTGTCAAGGCTATGGAGGTGGGAACCACGCAGGTTGTTGAAGGGACGCGTCTGGTTCAAAATAGTAAGTACAGTTTCAACCACATTCTTGAAGTCTGTCGCCAAATTGACCAATTGGTACAGTCAATTTCTCACGCTACAGTATCTCAGGTGCAAACTTCCCAAGAGGTTTCCATTCTCATGCAAGATATCGCCCAAATATCTGAAATGACCAGCAATTCATCTCGTCAAGTTTCCACTTCTCTCCAAGAAACAGTGGAGATTTCCCAGCAATTGCAAGAAAGTGTGCGGACATTCAAGGTGAATTAGATGGGGATGAAAGTCAAAAGTTAAAAGTTAAAAGTCAAAAGTCAAAAGTCAAAAGTCAAAAATCTTTTTTACTTTTTACTTTTCTACACCACTCAAATCCTGTAGTACAGCAGAAGCTGATTGATAGCGATCGCTAAAGTGGTAACGCACCATCTTATCTAAAATCTCCGCCAACTCCTCGCTGACTTGCGCCCATTGACGCCACATTACAGTACCAGTATCATTATTTGGCTGGAGTTCGTGAGGTGACAACCCAGTAACTGCCTGAATGCCAATCATCCCCAAAGCATAAATATCACTCGACAAGCGGGGATGACCAGCAAACTGTTCTGGTGGTGCGTACCCCCGCGTCCCAATAGCTACTGTCGCTAATTCAGTTTCCTCCTGATTGAGTGGTTGCATCATCTTAACTGCACCAAAATCAATCAGTACTAACTGATGATCTGTAGCACGCCTGATAATGTTAGTTGGTTTAATATCTCGATGAATCACACGACGCTCGTGAACAAAGGCAAGAACTTCTAAAATCCCTTTGAGCATATCGATAACGAACAGTTCATTTTGCACCCCCCGCACAGGTGGTAATTCCTCACTTAAAGTATGTCCCTCAATATATTCTTGTACTAAATAAAATTCATGATTGTCTTCAAAATATGCTAACAGTTGTGGGATTTGATCATGTTTTCCCAAAGCCTCTAAAATTTCGGCTTCGGCATCAAATAATCTTCTTGCAACTTGCAAAAATCTTGTATCCCGGCGGGCGGGCATCAGTTGTTTAACGACACAGATAGGATTGCCTGGGCGCTGAGTATCTTCTGCTAAATAAGTGCAACCAAATCCACCTGAACCAAGAACTCTAGTAATTTTGTAGCGTCCGCTTAAGACGGTATCACCAGTTCTTTTTTCTAGAGTATCAATTTTTGATGAACTGTGAAGATGTTTGTCTTTAATTGCTGTACTTTCTTTTAACAGTGTATTTAACTGTTCTATAGCCTCTTGTTGTTTTTCTACTTGCAGAACAATGATTTTTGTTTGCTGCTGAGTACGGTATGTAGTGTAAGCCATCACACTGACTCCACTCAGTACCAATGCTATACCAGGCGGTATCAAGGGCACCCACCCTGCTTGCAGAAACAACAGAGCGCAAATCACCACCAAGCCACTTAAACTTATACCTCCTACAACAACCAGCAATAAAGGATGTCGCAGACGCCACGCTAAAGCAGCACCTAACAGCGACCAAACCCAAACCCATACAACTTCACCCGAGTCAGAAAAGTACCAAATGACACGACGCCCATCCAAAACTGTACTGAGAATCTGACTGGCTATCTCTGCATGAATAAAGACAGCAGGCATTCTTGCAGGTTGGTTTGGCAGAGCGTTATATGGTGTATAAAAGCCACGATCAAGGCTGGGAGACTTAGTACCAATAATAACGAGACGGTCTTTTATCCAGTTAGGATTTATATTGCCGTTCAGCACTTGTGAGAAAGTGACTTCTTGGGCTAGGCTATCTGGATGGCGATAATTCAGCATGATTTGGTAGCCGCCATCATCGATGCTTTTATAACCACCTGCATTGCTGTCAAGAATTTTAAAACTGGCTTTCACCTTTTGTGAATGAGCATCAACCAGCTTGAAATTATTTTCATCGCTGAAATCAGGTTCAATACCTTGTTTTTCTAAATATTTAACTGCAACTAAAGCAGCAAACGAGAAGTTCGTTGTACATTTCTTATCTTCTGGGGAATTAGCAAACAACAAACTGCGGCGAACGATGCCATCTTCATCAGATATCAAGTCGGTAAATCCGACATTATCTATAGGAAAATTCGATGGTGGTGCAATTTCCGCCGTCCCCACGCTGCTGAATGCACACGTACTTACAATGTTATCTCGACGCTTTAAAGAAGCCCCCAGATTTGTCTGTTCTGGTCTATATATATTTATACCAATGACACGCGGTTGATAGGACTCTAATTTCGCCAACAACTCGTTCATTTTACTGTCTGACACAGGCCATCTGTATTGCCGAAGATCATCTTCAGTAACAGTCACCAGCAAAATACGCCGATCACGTGCTTCAGTAGGACGTAACCGTAACATCTGGTCATATGCTCTTAATTCCCAAGACTGCAACCATTTGAGTTCCCGTACTCCCAAAACTAAAGCAGTGACACCCAAACTTGTTACAAGAACAGTTCGCAGCCAGCCTTTGGGAGCATTGTTGTGATCAGAAATACGTTCTTTGGGAGCCTCAGTTAAACCAACTTCCTCAGGCTTGCGTTCAACAAGCATATCGCGATATCGATTCAACATCTGCAAAGGAAATGGGGAGGCTCGAACAGCCAAGCGATTGCCCTTTAGGGCACTGCGCGGAGCGCAATCGCCCTTTGGGCGGCTCCCTTTGGGAGCATCGCCATCTTTTGCCCATGAGGCACGCAGTTTTTGTAATAGTCCTGTAATCACGGAGATGCGGCACTAGCCAAAATGTGGTAGACTTCTCAAATCTGGAACTTCCGTTCCAGACTACAGACTAGGGAGAATTGAGATTATCCCAGGTACTATTCACTTTAGCAATTTAATTGCTAGAAAGAACTTCGTACACTGCCACACGAATAATTTATCTGTGTGCATCTTGCCTAGGGCGAGCAAGATGCCCACCCCACAAGTCGAAATAGAAGCAAGATCCCCGACTTCTTTAAGAAGTCGGGGATCTAAACCAATTGATTTTCACAAGAAACGCTTATTTATTCAAGTGGATACTTTTCATCTGGAGAAGCTGACCATTCCCACATAGAACCAGCATAATTCTTTACATTAGAAAAGCCCAAGTTAACAAGAACAGCAACAAAAAAAGCCGAGCGAATTCCACCCGTACAATAAGTAACAGTAGGAGTATCACGCTGAATTCCTAAGGTTTCTAATTTGGCGATAATTTCCTCTGGCTTAAGTAAATTTCCCTTAGTATCCATTAAATCTTTAAAGTAGAAATGCACAGCACCAGGGATATGTCCCCCTCGCTGTTCACCATAGGGAGTTTCTCCAGCATATTCTCGCTTTTGCCGAGTATCAATGACAGCCATCTTGTTTTCTGAAAGATTGACTTGAAGTTCATCACGCTGAATTTCCCATAAAGCAGTGCGATTAACAACAAAATCTCCTATTTCTAGCGGTTGATTAAGTCCGCGAGTCGTCGGAACACCTGCTTTAACTAATGCATTGTACCCGCCATCAACCAAGGCTGCACTTTGATGTCCTAAAGTGCGTAACATCCAAACAATGCGCCCTTCTTCCCCAAAATTGTCAGGCGGATTGCCAAGAACAATGACAGGTTTAGAGTGAAAAATACCAACTTGACGTAGTTTTTGTTCTAAAAGATTTGCATCTGCAAGTAGTTTTCCCCGATAGGGTTTTTGGTTATTTGAAAATTGCTGCCAAGTGACGTGAACAGCACCAGGAATATGTGAAATCAACCACGCCAACTTGTTGCGAGTGTCAAGAATTGTCGCCCCTTGAGATATCAATTGCTTGGCTTCGTCTGCGTTAACTATCCATTGCATATTTTTTTAAGCAATGACTATAAGTTTTGGCTTGTGCAATAAAGCGCAGGAAGAACGGCTTCCACTTGTACCACAGCTTTTAGTTTACCTCTGGCAAAGAACTCTTGGTGCAACATTGACCAGCTAAACTAGACTTACAACCGCCACGTCAAATATATACGCAGATGCTATGTCTTTCGCTCCAGACATAAGAAATTCGGAAAACACTATGGAAGATGTTATCTTTCCACCTAGTGACTTATATAGTGACGAACCGCCTTTGGAAACGGATCTACATCGGTTGCAAATGACGCTGCTCATTCAATGTTTAGAATGGGTGTGGCGTGAGCGCAATAACTTCTACGCTTCTGGGAACCTGACAATTTACTACAGTCCTCGTCAGCGCAAATCTGAACAATTCAGAGGTCCCGACTTTTTTGTTGTACTGGATACGGAACGCAAGCCGCGTAAAAGCTGGGTCGTTTGGGAAGAGGATGGCAAATATCCAAATGTGATTGTGGAAATTCTTTCTTCTGCAACAGCTGACACCGACCGAGGTTTAAAAAAGCAAATCTACCAGGATATCTGGCGTACGCCAAATTACTTCTGGTTTGACCCTGATACACTGGAGTTCAAAGGTTTTGAGCTGGTAGGTGGTCGTTACCAAGAACTTCAACCTAACGAAGTCGGCTGGTTGTGGAGTCCACAGTTGGAGCTATATTTGGGAGTTCATAATTCTAAGCTGCGTTTCTTTACTCCCCAAGGAGAACTCATACCCACACCAGAAGAAGTAGCACAGCAAGAGCGACAACGTGCTGAACAAGAACGGCTACAGCGCGAACAAGCGCAACAGCAAGTAGTAGAAATGGAGGCGTTGCTAACTCGCTATCGAGAACGGTTTGGTGAGTTACCAGAAAACCACTCTTAAGCACTGTTAAAGTACCTGTGTAGTTAACAAACTTGAAAGGGGCGAGACAATTATGGCAATTTATCTGGACTCGGCAATTCTATCTGAAGCTGAAATTGCTAGTAAAATGGGCTGGGTAAAGGGCATCACGACGAATCCAACACTTTTAGCTAAAAGCTCGGAGCCACCAGAAACCACGCTGAAAAAATTGGCACCGTTAACCTCAGGACCACTATTCTACCAGCTTGTGTCGTCTGATTTTGAGGGGATGGTGGCGGAAGGGAGGAAAGCTTTTGAGATTATTGGCAAGCAAACGGTGTTAAAAATTCCAGCAACACAAGTCGGGTTTGCAGTGGTGGCGTGTCTGTCGCCGGAGATAACTTGTTCAGTGACGGCGATTTACAGTGCAGCACAGGCAGCAGTGGCACGGGAGGCGGGTGCTAAAATTGCGATCGCTTATGTCAATCGTGCAACCCGGTTGTTAGGCGACGGAATTGCCCTGGTACGGGATATGGCTAGCGTACTTACTGGCAGTGATACTGAAATTCTAGCAGCTAGTATCAAATCACCAGAAGAAGCCGCAGCATCGCTACAAGCTGGAGCGCATCATCTCACTTTACCTTTGCCAATGTTACAAGCCATGACTACCCATGAATTCTCCGACAAAACTGTAGAAGAGTTTGCCAAAAACGGCATTGGTTTAAAGATTTAGTGCTTTAGTCATTTATAAAGTAAAAATCAAATTACTGTAGGGTGTGTTAGGCGCACCTTTTCGATATAATTTGTAACGAAAAACATGTTTAAAGCGCCTAACGCACCATGTTATATAGCAATCCTAAATCATTCGTAAAATTCTCTGTTCTCTCTTTTCTTGGCGCTCTTGGCGACGCCAGAGCCGGCACGAGGGAAACCCTCCTGCAGCGCTGGCTCGTCTTGGCGGTTGATAATTTTTACCTATCAAATAGGACTGCTATATAGCGGTGCGTTAGGCAAAGCGCCGTAACGCACCCTACTTAAGATTTACTTTATAAATCAACTCTAAATATCTATTAATCATACTTTTGCAAGAAGTCTTTTGTACAGGATGATAAAAAAGCCTGGTAGCTATAATGCAACCAGGCTGATATTTAAGTTACAGAGTAATGAGGAAGAAATCTATACTGCACTGTTGAAATTTACAACAATTTAATGAGCAGCTTGTTCAAGATTAACTTTGACGACTGGGTTTTTCGCTTCTTCCTTCTTAGGCAATGTTAGATTCAAAATACCGTCTTTGTATTCTGCGGTGACTTTCGTGTTTTGAATATGAGTAGGTAAAGGAATGACGCGTTGAAATTTCCCATATTGGAATTCACTGCGGGTATAGCCTTTCTCTTCAGTTTTGGTTTCAGACTTACGCTCGCCACTGATAGAAACGGCATTTTCTGTCACTTGAATATCTATATCTTTGGCTTCCAAGCCTGGAACTTCTAACTTCAGATGGATGGCATCATCTGCTTCAGTGAGTTCAGCCGCAGGAAATCTTGTGAAGCCTTCCCAAGTTTTTGTTGGCGCTATTTCATCAAATAGGCGGTTAAGTTGATCGCTTAAAGCGTTAAATTCTTGCCTCGGGTTCCAACGACTTAACATATATAGTTCTCCCTCTTATATAAAAAGTTGTTGTTTGAATCAAGTCAGGAATCAATTCCTTCCTTTGATTCTCATATTATTGCAAGATAAAAATACTGTTGGTTCGGTTCTTCTCACCCAAGAAATCTTAATGACCGACCATAAAATTAGACATAATATTAGACATAATATAACTCGCTCAACAAAGGGTATTGCCCACTTTCCTGCCACAAGGTAAACTAAATTCTATGTTTCCAAGTTTCTTACCGATTACAGTTGGGGATCTCACAGAATCCACCTCGATCGCTCTTGCTCAGAGCATTGAACAGATAGCGCTAGCCACTCCCTTAAGTACACAACCAATCACCACAACCTATGTGCGTCAAGGAAGCGGGGGTACACCTTTGCTGTTGATTCACGGCTTTGACGGTTCTGTGTTAGAGTTTCGCCGCCTTGTGCCTCTACTGGCGGTACAAAATGAGACATGGGCAGTGGATTTATTGGGTTTTGGGTTCACAGACAGACCAGAGGGAGTCAAGTTTAGCCCCAGTGCAATTAAAACCCATCTCTATTATTTCTGGAAAACCCTGATTAACAAACCTGTCATTTTAGTGGGCGCTTCGATGGGAGGTGCAGCGGCGATTGATTTCACCCTCACGTACCCAGAAGTGGTGCAAAAACTGGTGTTAATTGATAGTGCTGGTTTGGCGAGTGGTTCGCCGTTAGGCAAATTGATGGTTCCACCTTTGGATTATTGGGCAACTCAGTTTTTGCGTAATCCTTACGTTCGGGCAAGTATTTCCCGTACTGCGTACAAAAACAGGGAGTTAGCATCACTTGATGCTCAATTATGTGCAGCATTGCACCTAGAATGCTCCGACTGGCATAAAGCTTTGATTGCTTTCACTAAAAGTGGTGGTTACAGTGCTTTTAGATTTAAGAAACTAGCAGAAATTGTGCAACCAACGCTTATTTTATGGGGTGATTCTGACAGGATTTTAGGTATCACGGATGCCAACAGGTTTAAGCTGGCAATTCCAAATAGTAAACTCATTTGGATTAAAGATTGCGGTCATGTCCCTCATTTAGAACAGCCGCAAATGACAGCACAGCGTATTTTAGAGTTTAGATAAGACAAAAGTTGTACATCACCTGAATGTCTTAATGCTGCTATAGCAATCCTAAATCATTTGTGTTGGCGTTCGCCTTTGGCGTGGCGAAGCCTCAGCCTGCGCTTGCGCTTAACTCTCTGTTGTCTCTTTTCTTGGCGTTCTTGGCGTCTTGGCGGTTCGTTTAAAGGTAATTTTCATTTTGCAGATAGGACTGCTATATAAATTCGAGATAGGTTTTGACAAAAAGCTAATAATTGCTCGGATATGCAGTTTCAATTCCACCCATTGACGAGAAAAGAAGCTACCGAACTCATCTCATGGCGATATGATAGACCATTAGACATTTACAACATTAAGGTCGATACTGATAGTCTCCAAAATACGGTTGATTTTTTCGTAGATCCAAAAAATTCCTACTTCGCGATTTCCTCTGATTTGCATGAATTCACGGCATTCTGCTGTATTGGAGCTGACGCTCAGGTTCCAGGTGGCGACTATTCGCTCGATGCTCTTGATATCGGACTTGGAATTCGTCCAGAACTGACTAGTCAGGGTCTTGGATCTCCCATAGCGATCGCTACAATCGATTATGCCAAACAGTCGTTTTCTCCTCAACGCCTTCGCGTCACAATTGCAGCGTTCAATTTTAGAGCCTTGAAAGTCTGGCAAAACCTGGCATTTCTGCCTGTCCAGAGGTTTCGCAAGCAAAACGGGGGCAATGAGTATCTTGTTTTCATACGTAATACGTAAGTTCAAACATGAAAATTCACTACCCTTCAGCTCGCCGACTTCTCTAAGAAGTCGGCGAGCTTGTTTTTCACGAATCATTTAGGATTGCTATATATAGTGCGTTAACGCATATAACGCACCAAAAAGATTGTGATTTTTTATGTGATTTTTAATTCCTTAATCAAGCAACCACATTGGGGAGGAATTGTCAACAGAGTCTTCAGGCTTCTTCATAGGCTGTCTTTCTGGTAGGTGGTATGATTTTCTATAGCTGAGCGAGCTTTTTATTGATTGTGACGATTGAGTGTTGTCCTTTTTCGGTTGTAATGATTGAGTGTTGTCCTTTCTCGGTTGTAATGATTGAGTGTTGTCCTTTCTCGGTTGTAATGATTGAGTGTTTTCCTTTCTCGGTTGTAATGATTGAGTGTTTTCTTTTCTCGGTTGTAATGATTGAGTGTTTTCTTTTTTGGCTTCTAATGTATTGATTGTTTCTGTCAGCTTGGAATTAGCGTCTGCTAGATGGACAGCTGCCTGTTTTGCATCTTTAAGCTCTGTTTTCAGATTTGCTGCTAATTCTTTTTGATCAGATAATGCTGATTGCAAATCAATAATTTGCTGCTGAAAAGAAACTTCTTTTTGCTGTGCTTTTTCTAAAGCTTCTTTTAACTCTTTGACAAGAGAAGCTTCTTTTTGCTGTACTTTTTCAAAAGTTTCTTTCCACTCTTTGACAAGAGAAGTTTCTTTTTGCTGTGCTTTTTCTAAAGCTTCCTTCAACTCTTTGACAGTTGCTTCTAACTCAGCTTTTGTTGGGCTTGTACGCCGAGACGTTGTTGTCTCAGCAGCTTGTTGTGGTTCCTCTAATTGAGCAGAATCCTCTTCTTCCCCCGTATCATTATCCAAGGAGGTGGAGGGACTATCATCAGAGATAGCAACAACATCGATAGTAGGTTCACCTTCTGGGGGTGAAAATTTTTGTGCTTCTTCTTGTAATAAGTCAGAAAGACGTTTCTTAGCCATTATTCCCTCCAATCACGCTTTAGTTCTTCAGCTACGCGGCGGTAGTCTGACTCCGCCTCCCGTGCGTTCTTTCCTCGCCCTTGGGTAATTGGAACACCCTCAAGTGCAGCTCGTTCATGCGCTTTATAGGCGCGGATGAAGGCTTTACAAGCAGGAATTCCCATTTCCATAAGAGTATTTTGAGCTTCCAGCACTTCCCCCAAACTCCGCGTATCCACTTTAGTAAGCAGAACCCGATGAGGTTTCCCCACGGGAATGACTGCTTGCTGGACTGTCTCGATCAGGATAGCCAAATCCATTGGTGCACATGGTGTGGGCAAAACCAGATAATCTGCTCCAGCAACTACCGCCGCTAATGCTTCAGAGCGCAGCGCCGGAGGCGTATCTACTACTACTAAATCGTAACCTGTTATCCTTCGTAAATGACCTAAAAGTTTGGGGTCAGTTGATTGTGATAAATCAAATTTCATAGTGTTCTGACTGCGCCCAAACCACCAACTGGCAGAACCCTGAATATCTGCGTCGATTAAAAGAACCTTTTTTTGCTCTGCAAAAGTTGCAGCCAGATTGACTGCGGTCGTTGTTTTACCGACGCCTCCCTTACCGTTGAGGATAGCGATGATTTTTGGCACTGTTTGCTTCCGACGCTGCTTTCACAGAATATACCTCTTTATTTGCCTTTATTTGCCACTCCCTAGATAGGAATGGGCAATGGGGTATGCACAATAGGGGAATACTTTTACCACCTTGACACCGCCCACACCCTTTCCCCGAAAAGGTCACAATAGAATCGATAAGTGCTCAACGCTACAAATATCGTAAATATTTATGAAACCAACTAACAATCTGCCTGATGGACCCAAAATGCCTGTTTTCCTGCGGCGGATGAAATTGATTTTTCAGCCGTTGGAATATGTGGAAGATTTTGCCAAAGCCTTTGGTGACAGCTTTACCGTGTGGGGTGCAAAAGGTACTCCTACTGTGTACTTCAGCCATCCCCAAGCACTGCAACAGATATTTAGTGCTGATTCTAGCCAGTTAGAAGTTGGCAGAGGAAATACGATTTTAAAATTTATGCTGGGGACAAATTCTCTGCTTTTACTGGATGGCGATTCCCACCAACGCCAACGTCAACTATTAACCCCTCCCTTTCATGGCGATCGCATGCGGGCTTACGGTGAGGCTATCTGCGAAATCACACAGCAAGTCAGCGACGAGTGGAAGATTGGTAAGCCATTTCATATCCGTGCGCCAATGCAAGAAATCACCTTGCGCGTCATCTTGCGGGTGGTGTTTGGCTTAGATGAAGGACCCCGTTTGGAAAAAATTCGACAACTATTGAGTTCACTGCTGGAGTCTATGGGTTCCCCTCTGGCGTCCTTCGGCTTATTTTTTCGATTTATGCAAAAAGATTTCGGCGCGTGGAGTCCGTGGGGTCGGATGCTACGCCTGCTGCAACAAATTGATGAAATGATTTATGCGCTGATTCGGGAACGTCGCGCCCAATCTCATGAAAATCGGCAAGATATCCTCAGTTTAATGATGTCTGCTCGTTATGACGATGGTCAAGCGATGACTGATGAAGAGTTACGCGATGAGTTGATGACGCTGCTGACCGCCGGACATGAAACCACGGCTTCAGCATTGACATGGGCGTTTTACTGGGTTGACCATTTCCCAGAGGTGCGCGACAAGTTGCTGAAAGAACTGGACACCCTAGGCGACAACCCAGATCCAAGTACTGTTGCCAAATTACCTTACCTAACAGCAGTCTGCCAAGAAACCCTGCGAATATACCCGATTGCGATGAATGCTTTCCCTCGGATTGTGCGATCGCCAATTGAAATTATGGGCTACAAGTTGCCAGAAGGAACGATAATATTCCCCAGTATCTACTTAGCGCACCACAGAGAAGAAACTTACCCACAACCAAAGCAGTTTAGACCAGAACGCTTTTTGGAGCGGCAATTTTCCCCATATGAGTATTTGCCCTTTGGTGGCGGAAATCGTCGTTGTATTGGGCTTGCCTTTGCCCAGTATGAAATGAAACTCGTTTTGGCGACCATTCTATCGCGCTTTCAAGTCTCCCTGGTCAACAAGCGTCCTGTGCGTCCCGTGCGCCGTGGTCTTACCTTGGCATTACCAGGAGGAATGCAGACGGTTGCAACGCCTGTAGAGAAGCGTGTAAGTGCGAGAGTGCTTGTTTAGCCAACATAGAAGCAATGTTTTCTGGCAAACAGACTGCTTCGATGCGGTTCATGCCTAGGGTGGCAAAGCCAAAATCAATCTAGTCACTGCGTCTCTGGTTCGGAAGACTGTGCGTGGGAAAGTGGTAAAATAGTACACCAGGAACACTGCACTCTGTCTGCTGCTCTTGAGAACTTCGGTCACAATAGTCACAATAAATCTCGATAAGCGCCTAACTCCGCAAGTATTTTATGAGAGCAACTAACAATCTGCCCGATGGTCCCAATATGCCTGTAATTCTACGGTTGATAAAATTTATTTTTCAGCCGTTGGAATACGTGGAAGATTTTGCCAAAACCTATGGCGACAACTTTACCATCTGGGGTCGCAATGATTCCCATAAGGTGTACTTCAGCCACCCCCAAGCACTACAACAGATTTTTACTGCTGATTCGAGCCAGTTAGAAGGTGGCAAGGGAAATATGATTTTAAAATTTCTGGTGGGGGCAAATTCGCTGCTTTTACTCGATGGCAATTCCCACCAGCGCCAACGTCAACTGTTAACCCCTCCCTTTCATGGTGAACGGATGCGGGCTTACGGCGAGACTATCTGCGAAATCACTCACCGGGTCACCGACTCTTGGAAGATTGGCAAGCCGTTTAGTATCCATGCATCAATGCAAGAAATCACCTTGCGCATCATCTTGCGGGTGGTGTTTGGCTTAGATGAGGGACTTCGTTTGGAAAAAATTCGAGGAGTATTAACTTCACTGCTGAACTCTATGGATTCCCCCCTCATATCCTCCGCCTTATTTTTTCAGTTTCTACGCAAAGATTTAGGCGCTTGGAGTCCGTGGGGTCGGGTTTTGCGCCTGCTGCAACAGGTTGATGAAATGATTTATGCCCTCATTCAAGAACGAAGAGCCGAATCTAACCAAAATCGGCAAGATGTCCTTAGTTTGATGATGTCTGCTCGTTACGACGACGGTCAGCCGATGACTGATGAAGAGTTACGCGATGAGTTAATGACGCTGCTGTTTGCAGGACACGAAACCACCGCTTCGGCATTGACATGGGCTTTTTATTGGCTTGACCATTTACCAGAGGTGCGTGACAAATTGCTCAAAGAACTGGATACCCTTGGTGACAACCTTGAGCCGAGTGCTATTACCAAATTGCCCTATCTGACAGCGGTCTGCCAAGAAACCTTGCGGATTTACCCCATCGCAATCACTGCCTCCCCTCGCATTGTGCGATCGCCTATTGAAATTATGGGCTACAAGCTGCCAGTGGGAACGGTCATCTTCCCCAGTATTTACTTAGCGCACCATCGCCAAGAAGTCTACCCACAATCAAAGCAATTCAAACCAGAACGCTTTTTGGAGCGGCAATTTTCCCCGTACGAGTATTTGCCCTTTGGTGGCGGTAGTCATCGCTGTATTGGCATGGCATTTGCTCTGTATGAAATGAAACTGGTATTGGCGACGATTCTATCGCGCTTTCAGGTATCCCAGGCTAACAAGGGTCCCGTGCGTCCCGTGCGCCGTGGTCTTACCTTAGTACCATCAGGAGGAATGCGAATGGTTGCAACGCCTTTGTCCAAGCGTGCAAATACGAGAGTGCTTGTTTAGGCTAGTAGGGTGGGCATTGCCCACCATCCATGGACAAGACTATCTCAATGTCTTAGGTACTCTCGTTCACGAGTATGAACAGAAGCATAAACCTATACCTGATATTTCTGGTGTAGAACTACTCAAAGCTTTGATAGCTGAGTTTGGTTTGCGACAAAAAGATTGAGTTCCCATATTCAAAACTGAATCTATAGTATCTGAAGTTATGAGCGGTCAACGCAATCTAACAGTAAACCACATTCGCCAATTGGCAGAGTTTTTTCACATTTCGCCTGCTGCATTTTTTGAGTCACGATGAGAGAGAAAATTTTACAAACAATTATCGCTGCATTACAACCCAAAGATTTTGTTTTAGCTTTATGGCAGGGAGGTTCAGCAGCGCATGGGTATACAGATGAGTGGTCTGATATCGATATTGTAGTGATTGTTGAGGACAATTTTGTTCAACAAACTTTTGATACCCTTGAAGCAGCTTTGCAAACAATCTCTGAGATTAGCTTCAAGTATAGAGTTCCTGAACCAACATGGCATGGTCACTCACAATGCTTTTATCAGTTAGCAGAAGTCAGCCCCTTTTTGGCAATTGATTTTGCCGTGATGAAGCGTAGTAGCCGTAATGATTTTTTAGAGGTGGAACGACACGGAAAGGCAGCGATCGCCTTCGATAAAGCAAATCTGGTTGTACCAACGAATTTAAATCGAGAAGAGCATTTTTCCAAAATGAAACAAAGATTTCAGCAGTTACAAATGCTCTATAAGTTTAAACAAATATTTGTCACAAAACAAATAAATCGTGGGCATTTGGCGCAGGCAATTGTCAACTATCAATCCCACACTCTGTCACCCTTGGTTGAACTTTTGGGAATGATATACCGTCCCTACCGATACGATTTTATGAATCTGAAATATTTTTACCGAGATTTTCCGCCTGAAGTTGTAGCGCGTGTGGAACAACTTTATTGTGTGACGGATTTGGCTGATTTGGCAAAGAAACAGCAACTTGCACAAGAAATGTTTGCTGAAACTTTGCCGCGTGTGGAACAGGCGCTTCAGTTATTCAAACTACCCGAAGATTGCTAATGCTATCCATAACCCTCTTCTGTCACTCTCCGAAAAGAAAATTTTTCATGTAGCTTTTCTATCCATTTGGAAGAGAGGGCTTAAACTCATTCATAATGTTCACCAAATGTAAAAATGCGATGATGTAGACGGAACCTGTATACAACAGAAATTGCCGAAAAAGTATCACAGGCTACAAAACTCCCGAACGCTCGCTTTTATGGAGAAACTTTTCTATCTACTGAATGTAGGGTAATTGCCAGTCCGGAAGGTAAAATCAGGGTTTGAAGCTATGATTACACGAGTTACCTGTTTCAGTATGAACAAAAAATGGGCGGTCAAGCGAATCACCATTAACCTGGCATCAAATGAAGCCAAGAACCTTGAAAAGTATTGTGAACAGACTGGCAGACCAGCAACGGATGTGATTCGAGAACTCATTCGAGCCTTGCCAGTGACGAAGTAAAAGTAGATTTGCGAACCATTTAACCTTGGTTTATTCTCAAGATATAAGCATTAGAACTTGGTTTAATTGGAGGGTTAAACTAAGGAGTCTTGGCAATTTTTGGTGATGATTGAGAGGGATGTAACAATTCAGTGATGGCGTGCTAAGCCCACGCTAAGCGAGCGCAGCACGCCGAAAACAAGATAACGTGATAACCATGATTGGGTTGCACGATCAAGACTGAGAGAATGTTTCTCAGGTTGGGCGACTATCCTTCTTATGTCGTCACTTTCGTCAGAAAATAATCTCTAACCCTTGTTTTTAAGTGTTTTCGCAACGATAGTATTTAAATGACAAATATCCAATCGTGATCGTCTAATCTATGATTATCGCTCTTTAATTACTATCGTCACAGTAAAATAATACGCCTTGTCAAAATCTGCAACACCTTCTACTTGAGCTATGACCATTCTAGATTTTGGCTTTTCAGACTCGGTCTGAAAAGTTAGGTCACGGGCAACCCTTGAATAAGTTTCCGAATCACATCCGTTGGTGCTTTCCCTGTCTGTTCACAATACTTTTCAAGGTTCTCAGCTTCATCTGATGTCAAGTTTAAGGTAATTTGCTTGAGCGCCCTTGTTTTACTAAAAGTTGCAAAGCTAGAAAATCTATGTACGCTGGTTTTATTCATTGATTGATAGGTATGTATTTGCAAACTTTACTAGATCAAGATTGCCAATTTATAACTATCTTTACCAGTGAAAATCGGGATTTTGAGATTGAACTTAAGCTTGATGCTCCAAGGATATTACTGAAAAAGTTATGTAGTATATTACTAGCATCATACTTAATGAATCAGCCATTACCTAGTACAACAAGCTTTCGGTTAGAGATATTATGTTAGTAATTCCCCATAGACTAACTAGATTATCTGTTGAGCAAGTGGAGTTGACTTCCAAAAGAAGAGTGGATTGCCTAATGTGGCTTTGAGCAGGGAATGTTTTGGTATAAACTTCCTTTAATTCCTCTAATACATGAGATTATTTGTTTGTTATAGCTATCAACTCATATATACAGCAACCTGCTTGATAATATTTTAAATTAAAAGTGATTACGCGAACGGTAGATTAATACATGACTTTACAGAATTGGAAACGCAAGCGTGGCGTTGCACTTACGACCAAGGGTTTGCAAAAAATTAAAGAAGCCAAGCGTAAGTCAGAAGCAAAGGAAAACTTTGGAAACAGGTACACTCTCGAAGAAATGAGCGCACGCTCTGGGTTATATTCAGCCACAATCTCGAAAGTACTGAATCGCGAAGGAGGAGTTGACAAACAGACTATTGAAAAGCTTTTTTCAGCTTTTTACTTAAAAGTAGAGAAAAATGACTATTCAAGCTCAAATAGTCATCTAGACTGGGGAGAAGCTATCTTTACATCAGTTTTTTATGGGCGTACAGAAGAACTTACTACCCTAAAGGAATGGATTCTCGATGAACAGTGCCGATTGGTGGCACTATTGGGGATAGGAGGCATTGGTAAAACGGCGCTGTCTGTCAAGCTTGCCCAACAGATTCAGGACAACTTTGAGTATGTTATCTGGCGATCGCTACGAGAAGCTCCTCCTGTTAAAACTATTCTTGCTAACCTAATCCAGGTTCTATCTAACGAACAGGAAATAGAAAGCAACTTACCAGAAAGCTTGAGTGATAGGATATCGCGACTACTATATTATTTGCAAAATCATCGTTGTCTAGTAATACTTGATAATGCAGAGTCACTTCTGCGCAGTGGTAGTCGAGCAGGACTTTATCGAGAAGGATATGAGGGGTATGCTGAGCTTTTTAGACGGGTAGGAGAAGCAACTCACCAAAGCAGCTTAGTGCTGACTAGTCGTGAAAAACCTAAAGAAGTGGCATTACTGGAAGGAAAAGCACTAGCTGTTCGCTCATTACCACTGAGTGGCTTGAAGGTCGTGGAAGGGCTGGAAATCTTGAAACTCAAGGGATTATCTGCAGCAGAGGATGAATGGAAAGTAATGATTGAACGCTATGCAGGCAATCCATTAGCCTTGAAGATAGTTGCCACAACAGTTCAAGATATCTTTGATGGTAATGTGACTGAATTTTTGCAACAAAATACAGCTGTTTTTGGAGATATTCGCGATATTTTAGAGCAGCAATTTGAGCGCTTGTCAGATTTAGAAAAAGACCTAATGTACTGGCTAGCGATTAATCGTGAGTCGATGACACTCTCAGAATTGCGAGAAGATATTATATCACCAGTACCACCAGCAAAATTACTGGAGGCTCTGGAATCTTTAGGAAGGCGATCGCTAATTGAAAAAAGTGGATCACTTTTTACGCTCCAGCCTGTGGTCATGGAGTATGTTACTAATAGCTTGATAGAAGACGTCTGTCAAGAGATTGCCACTCAAAATATTTATTTGTTCAAGTGTTATGCTCTGATGAAGGCAACTACGAAAGACTATATTAGGGACGCTCAAGTTCGCCTCATCCTCCAATCAGTTATAGATGGACTGTTGACTATATTTGGCAGCAAAAGACGCATTGAAAATCAGCTCGCTCAAATCTTAATCACATTACAAAAGACATCCCCGCTAGAACCAGGTTATACGGCAGGAAACATTCTCAATCTGCTTTTTAATCTGGAAACTGATCTGATGGGTTATGATTTTTCTTATTTGACCGTTTGGCAAGCAGACCTGCGTAGTGCCAATTTGCACAATGTAAATTTCAGCTACGCGAATCTAGCTAAGTGTGTTTTTGCTGAAACACTAGGCGGCATTCATTCAGTGGCATTTAGCCCTGATGGAACACTCTTGGCTACCGGGGATACTCTTGGTGAGATTCGCCTATACCAGGTTGCAGATGGAAAACAACTGCTTGCGATTAAAGGTCACATGGGTTTTATATGGCCAATTACTTTTAGCCCAAATGGTCATATGCTTGCCAGTGGCAGTGACGACCAAACGGTAAAGCTGTGGGATACTAATACGGGACAATGCCTCACAATTTTGCAGGGTCATAGTGGTGGCATATGGTCAGTCGCCTTCAATTCACAAAGTATTATGCTTGCCACTAGCAGCGAGGATCAAACTGTGAAGCTGTGGGATGCAAGGGATGGTAAGTGCCTGAAAACTTTGCAGGGACATACTAATCGGGTCACATCAGTTGTCTTTAGCCCGGATGGTCATATGCTTGCTAGTGGAAGTGATGACCAAACTGTAAAGCTGTGGGATGCAAGGGATGGTAAGTGCCTGAAAACTTTGCAGGTTGATAACACCGGGAGTAGAACAGTCGCCTTCAGCCCAGATGGTCAAATTCTGGTCAGTGGTTGTCATGACACAACAGTGAGGCTATGGGATGTCGCTACCGATCAGTGCCTGACTACTCTCCAAGGCCATACTGACTGTGTAAATTCAGTGTCCTTCAGTTCTGATGGTAAAACACTGGCCACTAGCAGTGATGACCAAACTGTGAAGCTATGGGATATCAATACTGGTTGTTGCTTTAAAACTATACAGGGTCATAGTAGCAGGGTAACGTCAGTTGCCTTTAGTCCAGAAGGAACGAAACTGGCAAGTGGCAGTGAAGACCAAACGGTAATGCTTTGGAATGTCAACACTGGTGAATGCCTCAAGACATTACAAGGTTATTGTAATGGGATCTGGTCGGTTACCTTCAGCCCAGACAGTCATATGCTTGCCAGTGGCAGTAATGACCAAAAGGTGAAGCTGTGGGATGCCTCGGATGGTAAGTGCCTCAAAACTTTGCAGGGACATACTAATCGGGTTACATCAGTTGCCTTTAGCCCAGACAGTCATATACTTGCCAGTGGAAGTGAGGATCAAACAGTGAGGCTGTGGGATGCTACTACTGGCCAATGCCTCAAAACTTTGCAGGGACATACTAATCGGGTCACATCAGTCGTCTTTAGCCCAGACGGTCAGATGCTTGCCAGTGGTTGTCATGACCAAACAGTAAGGCTGTGGGATATTAAAACGGGTCAATGCCTTAAGTCCTTGCAAGGGCACATGCATTGGGTATGGGCGATCGCCTTCAGCCCGGATGGTCATATGCTTGCCAGTGGCTGTCATGACAAAAAAATTAGGCTATGGGATGTCGCCACCGGTCAATCCCTCAAAACTTTGCACGGTCATACTGATTGGATATGGTCAGTTGCCTTCAGTCCCGATGGTCGAACGTTAGTGAGTGGTAGCACTGACCAAACAATAAGGCTGTGGGATGTCAGCACAGGTCAGCACATTGAAACTTTACAAGGACATACTAGCACCGTATACTCAGTTGCCTTTTTAGATGCTTGCACATTGGCAAGTGGCAGCGGCGATCAAAGCGTGAAACTTTGGGATATCAACACAAGCACCTGTGTAAGAACTTTATCAGGACATTCCAAGCTAGTTTGGTCAATAGCCTTTAGTCCCGACGCTCAAACCCTAGTCAGTGGTAGTCAAGATGATACGATGAAGCTTTGGAATATTAAGACAGGTACGTGCGTGAAAACTCTTAAAAACTCTAACCTTTACGATGGCATGAACATCACTGGAGTGACGGGTTTAACTGAGGCTCAAAAAATTAGTCTGCAAGATTTAGGGGCAGTTCAGTTAGTTGGCTCCCTAAGAAATCTTGAATAAAAGCGTAATGCCTGTTTCAATGTAAATTTCCAAAGTATAGAACGTATGAGTCAAGTCGTTACGCTGTTCAATCAAGCGGGGGGAGTAGGAAAAAGCACCCTTACTTTTAACCTGGGATATCATCTGACACAACGCAATAAAAAAGTTTTACTTGTCGATATGGACCCTCAAGGATCACTCATACCATTTCTGTATCAAGCTGCGCTTAGTTTATTATTTCACTTGCATTGCTTCTCACCAATAGCGAGTATTTCAGCTATAATCATTCAAGCGAGGAAAAGTTTGGGCTAAGAGTTTGCGAAAATGCCCTGACTTGGCGTTAGTAAATTATCTGGATCGTAACGCCGCTTTGCACTTACTAGATTTCCCCAAACCGGATGAAAATGCTGCTGCCAATCCTCTTTGGAGAAAGACAGGGCGTTTACAGGATATTGATAACCACCCAAATCACGATTTTGCTCAAAGAGTCTACGATTATCATTGAGCATTTTTGTAATTACAGAATCATCTGGTGGTACTGCTGTTCGCAATAGGGCAAACAGAAACACAACCTTCTGGTTCGGAACCCGGAAATTGGGTAGCCCGAAGCGTTCAGTTTTAACTGGATACAGCAGAATTGGGCCTTCACCTGTGTCAGCGAGGGTTAAGCTGGCAACGACTTCACCAACAAAACTGTTAACTGCACTACTTGGCACAAACAGGTTTAACCAAGGATGAGGATAAGACCAAACACCAATAGATTTGAGAAAGGCAACTGTAGGAGCTAAACGGTTGAGGAAGTCAAAGTAAGATTTATCCTCTATTTGTTCTGTACCGCGAGTATAATTTAACCCCGCAAGTAACAAACTGTTATTAGGTACAGAGGGAGGACTGTAAAAGCTAGCCGCTTCTAGCAGATAACGCCATCCACCAGCATTATTAGAAACTAACTGACCTTCTACATAATTGAAGCGCTCATCATCTATGATTTCGCGTTGGTCACGAGTAAAGGTAGCTAAATCGTCATAATACAACTGAAACACACGGGCATTGGTAGTGGCAGGAATTAGCTTAACTGTTGCCTGTACAATAATTCCACATTGACCTAGCCCTGCTAGTACTGCTGTAAATAGATTGCGATTATATAACGGTGAACAAGTTTCGAGGTTACCTTCTCCAGTTACTACCTTCAGTTCTAAAACATTATCCACTTGCACACCGTAGCGATGAGTTGCACCACCAATACCTCCTACTGACAAAGTACCGCCGATAGAAAGTTCTATGTAATCGGTAAGAACAGGCGGTGTTAATCCCTGCACAAGCGTTTGTTGCAATAACTGACTCCATAACACTCCAGCATCAACAATCGCTCGGTCTGTACCGATGAAATGAATCTTGTTGAGCGTACTTAAATCAATGACGATGCCTGCTTCTACTTGTGACTGACTGTAAGTAGAGTGCCCCTGACCGCGTGGGGCAACCTTGAGCTTGTGAGTCCGAGCGAATTGAATAACTTGAACAATATCCTCAATTGAGCCTGGTTTAAGTACTGCTATCGGTTGACGATGCACGATATTACCAAAGTCAATACTGGCATCAGCAAGTGTCGCATTATCAGTGTAAAGTACTCCATCTAAGGGAGGTAAGCTTTCAAAAATAGATGTGGCACTGGTAGATGTTACCCAGGAACGAGTAGTTAAATCAAACCCAATAACAATTGCACTGGTAATCAAACCTTGTAAAACTGAGCGACGTAAAGTGTTTTGTCCCATAATTTTTACTTGGTAGTATAATCGTTGCTTTCTCAAGTAAACACACTGATAGTTTTTAGCGTTTACTGAACTAAATTTGAATTTCTACTCAGTGAAAGGTGTGATTTTATGGCTGTGCCATAAAATCAAAAATATACAATCATTATATGAAAAATACGGTTAAATATGATTAAGCTATTACTGAGGAAAAATCGCCTTTACTTCTAAAAAACACATTTTCAAACCTTTATATAGCATGGCTTTTAGAGATTTAAGGAAAATGTGTTTCTTTCATAAGCTGCTTTTTGCCGCTATAGCAATCCGTGCTGGAGTCGTGAGAATAAAAAAACCACTCCTGAGCCAAGAGCGCCAAGAAAAATAAAAGAAAATCTTACAAATGATTTAGGACTGCTATAGTTGGGCGCTCATATCTTGCACCTGTCCATTGGAATGTCAATTCCAAGACTTACGTGCTAAATCTCTTAGGCGTTCAATGTTTAGTAGAATAAGGTACAGCACCAATTGTGGAAATATAGTAAGGAGATGCGATTTCTGCGGCTTGTCCCCAATCAGGCTTCTTTGTAGAGGCGATTCCCCAAGGGGCACCTGGAGGAGGCAATCACCGTAGAAGTTGCGCCCAATGCGCCAAAACATAAGAAATAAGGGACAATACCAACCAAGAGGATTAGCAGGCTTTACAGCACGGGGTAAGTAAGATACCCATAATCGGAGATACTAAGCATAAGGAAGAAATAGCAGTAAGAAGGCAAAGAAGGAACAAGGACGTGGCACAATGAGCTCCAAAATCGTTAACCCTAAGTGAGTGCGATCGCCCGTAAGGGGAGTGCGATCCGGGCAATAGCTCTTGTTTGGAACTCCTAAAACCCTGGCTGTGAGGGGCTTTTTTGATTGTGTAAGTATATTCGCTCTTGGAAGTTCAGCTTAGTCTTATACCCCATCTAAGATTCAGCCATCTATTGAGTTGAGTAACTCCTTGAGATATATATCAGGGAGTTTCATGCATAAGGAGCGGTATTGGTTGTCTGGAAGTTCCTGTAGGTGTGATATGGCTTGGGAGTATAGCGCTACTACAAGATTGAGACAGTGCTGAATCGAGCCGCTATTCTTGAAAATACGCTGTAGTTCACTTTTTTTCTCAGCAGAGGGAACAGTTCCTATAGCATTAATAATTTCACTCCATTGCCATGAGTCTTTTGGTAAATGCTGTAGTGCATGGTTAACAACAATAGTTTTCTTGTTTGTTGTGATATCGGAGAAATTATCTTTGCCCGAATTTTCAGCCGTTACCATGAGATCAACAATATGATCAGCTATTTGATAAGCAGTACCAAAATCCATAGCATAGGCATTTAGAGCATCAATTTGGGCTTGCGTAGCGCCACTCATTATTGCACCTGAGGTTATTGCACCTGCCAAAAGTGGTCCTGTCATCAGCCGCGCAATACGCAGAATTTCTTTTTCATCTACAATTGAATCTGGAGATAAATCGGCAAGCTTTTGCTCCAGGAATAAGCCTATAATTGTGTCGCGAGCCGATTGGTAGAAAATCTCCTTGAGTAGTAGGTTATCTGATGGAAGCAACCGAATTGGTTCCAGCTGAATAATACATGCGGACAAAAGTGCGGCAGCCTCTCCGTACTGGATTCTTGGTGTTGGAAGACCCGCACGCTCTTTTCCCGCATCTAAGATCACGCTATCATCTATAAGAACATAATTTGCAGTGATGATTTCATAAAGCATTGCTATGTTGTCAGCGTCTTCAGGTCTTCCACGGACAATCCCACTTCCCCAATACGCTAAAGTTGCTCGCAACCTACGCCTACTATAAAACAATGCGAGGTTAAGTGGCTGATAGAGAGGATTTTCTTGATCGTAGTAATTCGTTAATAGAAAATTTACACGTTCACGGCAAGATTCCATTGAGTCTAAATCTAGCATAATGTCAAAGGTAAAATAGCAAAATTCAAGTTAGGAAGCTCACAGGAACAGTTTACCTTTTTTAATCGCTGAAAACCTTATGAATCAAGAGTTTTATCTTTAAAAATCGGTAATTTTTTTCTGTTTTGACTCCTTAAGGCAGGCAGAATACAACGGACTGTTGCATCACTTTGACCATTTGATCAAAGGTATGTTGTTGCACCCCAACCAGACGTTTGAATTCCCGATTCGATAGCCGTTGGGTTTGCTCGTATTGCATAGGTGATTGGATTTAAGTAAAAGTTTATTTTTTTACCATAAAATAATTTTGCAAGAGGTCTAATAAAGTGTCAACCCAGCAAGAGAATAAATAAGCCCATTTCTACACTGAAAGTGTCCAGTTTGTCTATTAGTACACTGGACAAGTTCATAACTTAATTAGCTTTGAAGGCTATGATGGTGATTGTTCAGCATTCAACTGCTCGCTCAGAAGCTGTTCCAAATGTTGTAATAAAGTATCCACATCTTTTCCAACTTGTTCATAACAACTTGGTGGTGCAGGTTCTGGTTCAAAATAAATTAACTTGATTTGGTCTTTGCCAATTCCTATCATGAGAACTTCCACTTCTGGTTTATAATGCTTTACAATCCCTAAAACTTCTTGAAGTTTGTTCTCGACATTGGTATTTAGTTTTTCTATAGCCTCTTTCGGACAATAAACAAAATGTGGCGTTGGTTGCAAATCAATACCAATAGTACCCTTGCTGTCACGATTTTCTAACCACAAACCCCAAGATAGCGCTGCTAATTCTTGTTGATGTTCTTTGACAAATTTATCCAACTGGCGACGCCATTGATTGTTTGGTGATTCAGGTTGCCTAGTAGAAAATATCATACCAATTTCAGATTTTAAATTTTTGATTGAAGTGTGTATTTTATTATTAAAATAATAATCTCACGCAAAGACGCCAAGAAAAAGTTTGCGACGCCAGTCGCTGTGAGTTCGGGAAACCCTCCTGCATAGCGCTGGCTCGCCTTTGCTTTGAAATTCTATCTCAACCCCGACTGCACCCGCCACAGACTCGCATAAACTCCGTTTTTCTCCAACAGTTCTTGATGAGTCCCTGACTCGACAAATTGTCCGTATTCCATGACATAGATGCGATCGGCATTGCGGATGGTGGAAAGACGGTGGGCGATCGCAATTGTTGTGCGATTCACAGTGATACGTTCTAGGGAGCGCTGAATGGCTGCCTCTGTCTCATTATCCACCGCTGAGGTTGCTTCATCTAAAATCAAAATTGGTGGATTCTTTAAGATGGCGCGAGCAATAGCAATCCGCTGTCGCTGTCCACCAGATAATTTTTGTCCCCGTTCACCTACAATTGTCTCATATCCCTGAGGCAGTCGCTCAATAAATTCGTGTGCTTCAGCCACTTTAGCCGCCTTAATAATTTCATCATCTGAAGCATCAAAACTGCCATAGGCAATATTTTCTGCTACACTACCATGAAATAGGAATACATCCTGACTCACCAGACCAATGCAGCGGCGCAAATCCCGCAGATTCAACTGTTGTATATCAATCCCATCAAGGGTCATTGTTCCCGATTGCACTTCATACAATCGCAAGAGAAGTTTCACCAAAGTGCTTTTTCCAGAACCAGTAGAACCAACAATGGCAATTGTTTTACCCGCTGGAATATGCAAAGAAAGATTTTTTACGACTGGCGATCTGTCTTGATAAGCAAAAGTGACATTTTTTAATTCTACTTCACCGCGTACTGTTGCTACAGGTAAATCTATCTCCCCCGTATGAATAGCAATAGGAGTATCCAACAAATCCATCACTCGATTCGTAGAAGCCATTGCCCGTTGATACTGATCAAAAGTATCGCCTAATCTGGTTAAGGGCCAGAGTAACCGCTGAATTAAAAAGACTAATACACTATATGTACCCACAGACATTTTGCCATTTACTGCTGCCATACCACCAAATAGCAGTAAGGCTGTAAACCCCACCAAAATTAACATCCGGATGAGGGGAATAAATGCTGCCGAAAGTTTAATGGCTCGAGTGTTACTGCGACGATATCCCTCACTTTCTTGTGCTAAACGTGAGATTTCGTAATCTTCGGAGGTGAAGCTTTTAATAGTCGTAATACCACTCAAATTGTTTGACAGACGCGAGTTGAGAAGACCGACTTTTTCTCTGACATCAGCGTAGCGAGGTGCTAGTAAATCTTGAAAAGCAAACGAACCCCAAAGAATAAACGGTATCGGCAACATTGCCATCCAGGCAACACTGGGAGCCAAAATAAAGAAAGCACCACCTATGATCACTACCGTTGTGGCAACTTGGAGAATGTCGTTTGCTCCCGCATCTAAAAAACGTTCCAGTTGGTTGATGTCATCGCTGAGGATGGACATCAAACCCCCTGTACTGCGTTCTTCAAAATAGGCGAGTTCCAACTCCTGCAAATGTTTATAAGCATCCAGACGCAAATCATGCTGAATATCTTGTGCCAAATTACGCCAAAGCCTTGCGTAAGCATATTCAAAAACCGATTCTAATATCCAGATGATGGCAGTCAGGAACGAAAGAATTAAAAATTGCCCAAAAATATCTTTCACTCCCAACTGAGCAATGATAGAATCTTGCTGCTTTACCACCACATCCACCGCAATGCCAATTAACCCTGGTGGAGCCAAGTCAAAAAGCTTATTGAGGATAGAACAGATCGTCGCTTGCCAGATTTGTTTGCGATACTGGTGTCCGTAGTCAAAAAGCCGCAGGAGGGGATGAGTTGAGGGCGATATCCTGGGAGCATCACCTGCTACGCGTGTCTGTCTTCTCGATGCTCGATGAGATTTAAATACCTTAGCCACAGTTGTTTGTAGATGCGTGGATTAGAAATATTACCACGAGCGCCAGTAGTAAAGTATCTCTATTAAGAAGAGTTATCTAAAAATGAACAGGAGATAAAAAGTTGAAAAATCAGCAATTGGGGAATTGGCAAACTGTAGTAGCAGCAATTGTAGCGGCAGTCCTTGTTATCCTCAGCCTCAATTCCTTTATCATTATAAATCCAGGGCAAGCAGGAGTACTTAGTATCTTGGGTAAAGCCAGAGATGGAGCTTTAATAGAAGGTATCCACCTAATACCACCCTTCATATCAGTAGTTGATGTATACGATTTGACAGTACAAAAATTTGAAGTTCCGGCGGAGAGTTCAACTAAGGATTTGCAAACCTTAACTGCAAGATTTGCTATTAACTTTCGCATCGACCCGGTACAAGTTGTTGATATAAGAAGAAAACAAGGAACTCTAGCAAATATTGTCAATAAAATTATTGCACCCCAAACCCAGGAATCATTTAAAATCGCAGCGGCTAAAAGAACAGTTGAGGAAGCGATTACCAGAAGAAGTGACTTGAAGGAAGACTTTGATATGGCATTGGGGCAACGCCTAGATAAATATGGAATAATTGTACTAGATACCAGCGTGATTGACTTAACATTTTCTCCAGAATTTGCGAGAGCCGTTGAGGAAAAACAAATCGCTGAGCAAAGGGCACAAAGAGCCGTCTATGTAGCACAAGAAGCTGAACAAGAGGCTCAAGCAGAGATAAATCGCGCCAAGGGAAAAGCGGAAGCTCAAAGACTTTTAGCGGAGACTTTGAAAGCGCAAGGTGGACAATTGGTTCTGCAAAAGGAAGCAATTGAAGCCTGGAAGACTGGCGGTGCTCAAATGCCAAAAGTCCTCGTTATGAGTGGTGATACAAAAACTGGTGTACCATTTCTCTTTAATGTAGGTAATATGCAAGATTAATCCCGAATTGAAATTTTATGTAGGGCGATCGCCCTACTCAAACGAAGAGGAAACATTAAGGAATAATAAAAGTATTTATGTCAAGCAATCATCAGAGCAATCTCACCATTCAAGAAGCGAAAAAAATTCTTAATAAATTCAACTGTATAGACATTCCGCCCAAACTCAAGCCCTCAGAAAAGACTTTAATTCGTCAGGCTTTAGTTTCGCTTGCCAATATTTCAGACTATCAAATTTTAGGTATTTGTGCTGATACACCAGAGGAAGGAATACTAGCAATGAAAACATATTCCCATGCTTTCGGCTATGAACCCCCAAGCGATTTACCTATGATTGAAGGTCCAGTTTACATCAAATTAAACGGCAAAAATGGTGTGTGCTATCTCGATTCTTACTTTGGTCATCATCGGGGTGTATTAGTTTCTTGCCAATCTTACTCTCAAGGGGGAATTAACGAAATGTACGGGCATCTACCCCTTGATTTATTTGTTTAAATAGTAGGTAGGGCATACGCCCTACTTCAGTCATGACACACTCCAAAATTGCTACCGATGATACACCCTGACAAACGCAGATAAAATAGATAATTATCTGCGTTTATCTGCGTCCATCTGCGGTTAAAATGTAAAATCTAAATTTTATGAGTCTTATCACCCTACAATCGGTTAAAAAAGATTTTGGCATCAAAGAAATATTAAAAGATGCCAGCTTGAGCTTGGATGCAACTGATAAAGTTGGCTTAATTGGCACTAACGGTTCTGGTAAGTCAACATTATTAAAAATGATGGCGGGACTAGAACCGATTGATGGTGGTCAAATTTTAGCAAACTCAGGAGCTACAATTGTATACTTGCCTCAGCAGCCAGATTTAGACGAAAATCACACAGTTTTAGAGCAAGTTTTCGCTGATGCTGGCGAACAGATGGCGTTGGTACGTGAGTATGAGGAAGTTTCTGATAAGTTAGCTCATGCACCAGAAGATAAGCAACTCATGACGCGTCTTTCTTCCCTGATGCAGCGCATGGACTCAATTGGTGCTTGGGAGGTGGAAACGAATGCCAAAATCATCCTTTCTCAGTTAGGAATTACAGACTTTAATGCTGTGATTGGGACTTTATCCGGTGGTTATCGCAAGCGCATTGCTTTAGCCACAGCTTTGCTGTCAGAACCAGATTTGTTGCTGATGGATGAGCCGACAAACCATCTAGATGCTAATTCCGTTGAGTGGTTGCAAAGTTATTTGAATCGCTATCGCGGTGCAATCTTGCTGATCACTCACGATCGCTACTTTTTGGATAAGGTGACTAATCGCATTATCGAAATTGACCGAGGAGACATTTACACTTACGCGGGTAACTATTCATATTACTTGGAAAAGAAAGCTCTATCTGAAGAATCTGCTATTAGCAGTCAACGTAAACATCAAGGTGTACTACGGCGCGAGTTAGAATGGCTAAAACGAGGACCAAAAGCCCGCAGTACCAAACAAAAAGCTAGAATTGATCGCATTCGCGATATGCAAGAAACTGAGTTTAAACAAGCTCAGGGTAAAGTTGATATTTCTACACCCAGTCGTCGCATTGGCAAAAAAGTTATTGAACTCAATAACATATCCAAGGCTTATGACGGACGCACCTTAATTAAAGAGTTTACCTACGAATTTAGCCCAGATGACCGCATTGGGATCATCGGCGGTAATGGTGCGGGTAAATCCACTTTATTAGATATGATCACTGGGCGTGCTCAGCCAGATTCGGGGAGTGTAGAAATTGGAACTACCATTCATATTGGTTATTTTAACCAGCATTCAGAGGAATTACAATCGGCATTGAACGAAGAGCAGCGCGTGATTGACTACATCAAAGAAGAAGGGGAATTTGTCAAAATTGCCGATGGAACTAGAATTACCGCATCCCAAATGTTGGAGCGTTTTCTGTTTCCTGCTAACCAACAGTATGCTCCAATTTCTAAACTGTCTGGTGGTGAAAAACGGCGTTTGTTTTTGTTGCGCGTTCTCATGAGTACGCCGAATGTCTTAATATTAGATGAACCAACCAATGATTTGGATGTACAGACATTGGCAGTGCTAGAGGATTATTTAGAAGATTTTTCAGGTTGTGTCATTGTCGTTTCTCACGATCGCTACTTTTTAGACCGTACTGTAGATACAATTTTTGCCTTTGAAGAAGGTGGGAATATTAAACAATATCCCGGCAATTATTCAGTGTATCTAGATTACAAGCAAGCAGAGGAAGCACAACAGCAGCAAATTAATAATACTAAAGAAAAGCCGAAAAATACTGTAGAGGCTTTGCAAGAAACATCTCCACCTCAGACTTCAGAAAATAAAAAGCGGCGGAGTTTATCTAATTGGCAAAAGCGAGAATTTGAGCAGTTGGAAGGGAAAATTGCCCAAATGGAAGCCGAAAAAGCAGAAGCAGAGAAAGCAATGGCAAATGTTCCTCCTGGTAACTACACCCAAGTACAAAAACTCTACGAACAAGTGGAAACACTCAAGGAAGCAATAGATGTGGCGACTGAACGTTGGTTAGAATTGGCTGAGATTGAATCTTAGTCTATCGGGCTGGCTAACACGATGACCTTGACTTGCAAACAACTTTTACAAAATCATGCTCAAGCTTGGCACGAAGCTACCGTACATCCCTTCCTTGAACAGTGCAAATTAGGCACCATTCAGCCCCAGCAATTTAACACATGGCTGGTGCAAGATTATCTGTTCGTTGTCGATTTTACACGGATGGTGGGACGGGCTTTGGCAAGCGCGCCTCCACACCATTTTGATGTCATTTTGGGGGGACTGACAGCACTCAAAGATGAACTCAATTGGTTTAAGGAAAAAGCAGCCCAACGACAGCTTAATTTAGATACAGCAAAACAACCAACCTGCATAGAATATTGTGAATATATGCAGAGCCTTGCTACAATGCCTTATCCAGTGCAAGCAAGTACATTTTGGGCAATTGAATTTGCCTACAATCAAGGTTGGCAGTTGCCTGGAGTCATGCCTAAACCATACACCGAATTTGCAGACAGATGGGGAAATCGCGGTTTTACTGAATATGTGAAATTTTTGGAACAGCAAGCTGATCAGGTGTTGCAAACGGCATCAGTAACTGTTCAACAGCAAGCTGAAGAGGCTTTTTTAAGGGTAGCAAAATTCGAGAAAGATTTTTGGCAAATGGCTTTTCATGCAGCACAGTAGAAAGAAAGCTGAATTTACTATTGTTACGGTTCATACCTAATAATTGCCTGTCGCGACAATAGAGAATCTGCGCAATCAACATTCCCTGTCCAGTTTTTACAGGGTTTTCTCACTTTTGAAAGACCTTCGACAATGCGAACACGAAAGCCATATTCTGTTGGGTAAACCTTATATAAAAGCGGTTTAGTACGCTTAGCAATGAGTGCAGCTGCTAGGGCTGGCGTTGTACAAATCATTGCTTTCTTATCTGGAGGTATATAGTAATCTATAAAAAAATCACGATCCGCAGAATCATTAGTCCAGCCTCTTCCTACCACAGTTGTAGCCCAAAATAGACATCTCAAATCAGGTCTTATATCAGAACCTAACCGCCTTTGTACATCAACTCTAGGGATAGCACGAGGATTATTTGCCTGTGCTTTGCTTTGAATTTCTAATTTTTCAAGTACAAAATCAATCTCTACAAATTTTACTCTGACAATCTTAGCAAACAAGCAGGTCAAGAACAGTGAAAGAATCCCAAACAATATTGTTATTGTTACTACACTACCTTTAATTTTGTACGGTATAATTGTCTTTTTCATGCTTGCTTTGGTGACAAAGGCTGTAACTGCCTAACTTTACAAATGGTACTTACTATTACCCGGATGAAATTGTTACATGATTGGCAGTGTAGTTTTTCTGTAGCAGATATTACTAATATAATACTGGTAATAGCAAAGCTTTTCAGCAGTTACACAAAAGAATTAGCGATAAAGATTTTAAAAATTAATACCATCACCGCAATCTGATGATTATGCTAAATACTTCTACTCAAAATCTCCGTAGCAGGGCTATTCAGTTTTTAGAACAAAGTCCTCAACAACGTCTAGAAATTCTCAAGCAACTTGGCATAGCCCGCTATGAGTTCTTAACCAAAATGTGTCTTAAGGAAGCAAACATAGCATGCATCATGCGGTTTCTCCAAAATCCTAGTCAGCTAAAATTCCCTAATTTAATGGGAGCAGATTTATCTGGGTTGATTTTAGATGAAGTTAACTTCATCCGTGGTAATTTATTAGGTGCAAACCTACAAGGAAGCAGTTTAGTAAATGCAGACCTTATCTTTGCCAATTTTACTAACGCAGACTTGAGAAATGCAAATTTGAATGGTGCTACTCTCAATGAGACTATATGGTTAAATACTCTTGTAGAAGAGTGCGACTTTGGAGAAGGGATTGGGTTGACAAAGAGTCAGCGTCAAGATTTACGAATTCGGGGTGGTAGGTTTAATCTTTTAGGTGAGAATTAAATTAAATAACCACAGAGCCGCAGAGAACGCAGAGAAAAATAGAGGTTTTTGTTGTATATAGATGGAATTAATAAATTAATGAATAATTCGGTTAAACTGCCCCAAAAATTGATGCTGCTTGGTTCGGGAGAACTCGGCAAAGAATTTGTTATTGCTGCTAAACGTCTTGGTAACTATGTGATTGCTGTTGACCGCTATGCGAATGCTCCGGCGATGCAAGTTGCTGACTACTCGGAAGTGATTTCGATGCTGAGTGCTGATGATTTGGAAGCGGTTGTGAGCAAATATCAACCTGATTTTATCATACCAGAAATTGAAGCAATTAGAACAGAAAAACTTTTGGAATTTGAGCAGCGAGGAATGACAGTTATCCCGACGGCGGCGGCGACTAACTATACAATGAACCGGGATAGAATTAGGGAACTGGCACATAAAGAGTTGGGTATCCGCACTGCTAAATATGGTTATGCGATAACCTTAGAAGAGTTGATTGCTGTTTCTGATGAAGTTGGGTTTCCTAATGTCGTGAAACCTGTGATGTCATCTTCTGGGAAAGGGCAATCTGTAGTGAAAGAAAAGAGTGAAGTTGAGAAGGCTTGGAATTATGCGATCGCCAATTCCAGAGGTGACAGTCAAAAGGTGATTGTCGAAGAATTTATCAATTTTGAAATCGAGATTACTTTACTGACAATTAAGCAGTGGAATGCACCAACAATTTTCTGTACTCCCATTGGTCATCGCCAAGAAAGAGGAGATTATCAAGAATCTTGGCAACCAGCAGAAATGGCGGAAAAAATGATAGTGGAAGCGCAGGAAATATCTAAAAAAGTCACTGATGCTTTGGGAGGAGCCGGAATTTTTGGCGTGGAATTTTTTATTACCAAAGACGAAGTTATTTTTTCCGAACTTTCCCCCAGACCTCATGATACGGGAATGGTGACATTAATTTCGCAAAATCTCAACGAATTTGAACTGCACTTAAGAGCGATTTTAGGCTTGCCAATTCCTCATATAGAACAGTTGGGTTTTTCTGCCAGTGCTGTCATTTTAGCCACGGAAAAATCAGATTCCATTGCTTATACAGGTGTAGCCGAAGCACTATCAGAAAAAGATGTGGACATTAGGCTATTTGGTAAACCTAATGCCCATCCTTATCGGCGCATGGGAGTCGCTTTGGCTAAAGGAAGTGATATTCAACAAGCGAGGCAAAAGGCTACGAGAGCAGCAAGTAAAATTAAATTAGAATACCAACCCTAATTTATTAGAAAGGTGCGAGTCTGCTGTAGAGGAGCAACGCTTACGTTCTCACTAATCTTGGAATTAGTTTTCAGATAATCATTTGCTTATCAGCCTTGCGAGGAGGGGGGTTCCCCGTCTTGCTCTCTGGACTTGGTCCAGTGTCTCCTCCCCTTGATGCGTCTGTTGGTGCGTCTGACTTAAAGAGTTTAAGTTTCTGCCCAAACTTTTCCACGCCATTGAGTTCTTGAACAGCAAGATCCTCATTTGCTTCACCTTCTATTGCTACTGTTGCAAAACCGGAGCCAGGAAAAATGTCAATTTTTCCGACTGTGCCAAATTTTGTAAAAAGCTCTCTTAAATTTGCCTCAGTTATCTCAGAAGGAAGATTACCAACCAATAAAGTCATATTTTTCTCCAAAGAAAGTTACACAAAAAGATAATCCAAAGTGGAACCAATACGTAGGATTTACGCATTGACAAAAGTTTGATTATATAGAACGAAGCTCTATCAAAAAAGCTGGAGGTCAGTTTAGCTAAGAGAGCTTTGCCTCTACACTCTTAATTAGATGTAAGCAAAATTAACTTATGCATTTAGGGGAGAAAAATGGGAAAAATGCAATCATGTTGCCTGAAGCTATTGAGATTTAATCCCACTACAGAAACGGCTCGCCTCCTGCACAGAATATCCGCTAACGCTCTGCTTGTGCTGTGCATTTGTTCTGAGATAATCCTTAACCCAATCACAAGCGTAGCTCACTAGTTTATCTGTATCTAGAACACGATTCAAATTCCACAGAATCACTGTCTTGTCGTCACTTGTCGAAGCAATTGTCTTACTGTCGGGACTGAACGCCACTCTCCAAACCGTGCCATTGTGGCCGTTGAGGGTAGTCAGCAAAGTGCCATCTCGTTTCCAGAGTTTGACTGTTTTGTCGTCACTTGCTGAAGCAATCATTTTGCCGTCAGGACTGAACGCTACTCCCCAAACCACGCCATTGTGACCTTTGAGGGTAGTCAGCAAAGTGCCATCACGTTTCCAGAGTTTCACTGTCTTGTCTTGACTCCCCGTAGCAATTGTCTGACCATCAGGGCTGAAGGCTACTCCCCAAACTCCGCCATTGTGACCTTTAACGGTGGTCAGCAAAGTGCCATCTTGCTTCCAAAGCTTGAGCGTCTTATCCCGAGTTACCGAAGCAATTATCTGACCAAACCCCTGCGGGGACGCTACGCGAACAGGACTAAACGCTACTCCCCAAACTTCATTATCATGTCTCAAGGTAGTTAGCAAAGTGCCATCTCGCTTGTGGAGTTGTACCGTGTAGTCGTCACTTGCTGAAGCAATGATACTACCTTGAGGGCTAAATGCAACTGCGTTAACCTGACGACTATGTCCATTAAGGGTAGTCAACAAAGTGCCCCTTCGGGGTATCTCCTGCGGAGACGCTACGCGAACGCCAGTCGCCTGGGTCGGGATACCCTCCTGCAGCGCTGACTCACCATCTCGTTTCCAGAGTTTGATTGTCTTGTCCCGACTCGCCGAGGCAATTGTCTGACCATCAGGACTGAATGTTACTGCCCAAACCCCGGCATTATGTCCCTTTAGAGTCGTCACCAAAGTGCCGTTGGGCTTCCAGAGTTTCACCGTGTTGTCGTCACCTGCTGTGGCAATTATCTCACCCTGGGGGCTGAACGCGACTCCCCAAACTGCACGACTATGACCATTAAGGGTAGTCAGCAAGATGTTATCCCGCTTCCAGAGTTTGACTGTTTTGTCGCTACTTGCTGAAGCAATTGTCTTACCATCGGGGCTAAACGCTACTCCCCAAACAATATCGCTATGTCCAGAAAGGGTAGTCAGCAAAGTGCGATCATGCCACCTCCAGAGTTTTATTGTCCTGTCCCACCCAGCCAAGGCGATTGTATCACCCTCACGACTGAACGCTAATCCGTAAACCTTACCGTTAGGGTTATTGAGGGTGGTCAGCAAGGTGCCATCACGCTTCCACAGTTTGAGTGTCTTGTCCCAAGAAGCTGTAGCAAGCATCTGACCATCAGGACTAAAAGCTACAGCACTCACTACATCGCTATGTCCCTTTAGAGTAGTAAGCAAGGTGCCATCTTGCTTCCAAAGTTTGATGGTCTTGTCTCTACTTGCTGTAGCAATCAGTTGACCAAACCCCTGCGGGGACGCTACGCCAACAGGGCTAAAAGTGACTGCACTGACTACATCGCTATGTCCCTTTAGAGTAGTAAGCAAGGTGCCATCGCTAGCTCTCCAGAGTTTGACTGTTTTGTCACTACTTGCTGTGGCTATGATGTTACCTTGAGGACTGAACGCAACTGTGTTAACTACATCACTATGTCCCTTTAGAGTAGTAAGCAAAGTACCATCAAGCTTCCAGAGTTTGACTGTCTGATCCCCACTTGCTGTGGCTATCATATTACCTTGAGGGCTGAACGCGACTCCGTAAACTGCACCACTATGTCCCTTTAGAGTAGTAAGCAAAGTACCGTCAAGCTTCCAGAGTTTCACCATGTTGTCATCACTCGCTGTGGCAATCAGCTGACCATTGGGGCTGAAGGTGACTGCGTTAACTTTTTCGCTATGCCCTATGAGCCGATTATGTTCAACTACCGTATAAATTGCCTGCCTTAGTACTGATTCAAGCCGAACCTGGATATTTGCATCTACCCTACCTACTGTTTTTAGTTTCTCCTGAGCTGTGATTGCTTCTATGAGCGCATCCAATCTGTTATTCGAGGCAAGCAGTGCTTCAGAAGATTTGGTCACAGCTTGAATCTCGCTGATGCTTGCTTTATGCGATTGCCACCAAGCTACCCCAGCCAGCATCAAAGCTCCCACTAAGCCACCTGTGAGTCCTAAAATAGTAAGTTGGCGTCTACGCTTCTGCTTATTTATCTCGTTATCCCGCAATGCCAAAGAAAGCTCAATGAAATGTTTCTCACCAGAACTCAGTTCATCTATGCGTTTGCTCTGCCAATATTCTGCATCCGAGAGTGGCTTTGCGCGCAATAAAGCACCTTCATCTTTGCCACTACTTTCCCATTGACGAATTGCCGATCGCAACTGCTCTTGCCAATAGCGAAATTCACCATCAACTTGTATCCACTGCTCTAGGCGTCCCCAGCTTCTAATCAGCGCCTCATGCACAATTTCCACTGTTTCTTCACTCGATGACTCGTTGCGGTTAGTCACCACAAGACGTGCATCAGCTAAGCGCATCACCAAATCCCAGTTTTCTGACTTCACCTCATCACGAGTCGCCAACCTCCGGGTAGCCTCCACTCCTTCCCCTAAACGCACTAACTGCATAAACACTCGCTGCGCCCGACTTCGGTCTACCTCAGAAAGCTGGGCATACACTGCTTCGGCGTGCATAGCCAAAGCCTCCTCAACGCCGCCAATCTCCTCGTAGCCTTCATGAGTTAGCCATCCATCTGTCTGTTTTGACCAAAGTTGTGTTAAAGCAAACTCCAGCAACGGTAAACGTCCTGACTGATCATCACCTGCATGAATCAGTTTATTTGTCAACCCATTCTCTAATCTCACCTGCATTTGTGTTGCAGGCTGTTCAATAGCTGCTCGCAATTCCTCACGGCTCATTGGTCCGAGATTCAGGACTGCTCCTTGCAATGCATCGCTAAAGGGGCGGTAAGAAAGGGCATGTCCGTAAAAGTCCGCTCGCAGAGTCAGGACTAGGGTAAATGCCGGAGCTAACCTGACTGCATTCAGTAATGCATCTAAGACACCTTGGCGTTCTTCTTCTGGGCAAAGAGTGTAGAGCTCTTCAAATTGGTCAGCTATTAAGACCAGAGGAGTTTTGGGGTTTTGCTGGACAAAGCTTTCGATAATTTTGTATAAGGCTTTATTATCTTGTCGCAGTGCGATTTCCAGTTCTAATTCAATCAGGCGGCGAGCATTTAATTTTGAATTTTGATTTTGATTTATTTGATTTATATCTTTATTTAGGTTGTCTCCTTGCCGAGATGGAAGGGATAAACCTTCGCCAATGCTAGAAGTTAACGCAGCAGCCAACGCCTCAAACGGATTATTACCCGGACGAAACGAGACAATCTGCCACTTAAGATTTGGATCTTGGCGCAACTGAGGAACCAACCCAGCAAACACCACACTCGACTTACCACTTCCACTGGAACCGACCACCGCTACCAACGGCTTTCTTTTGGTCGCCGTCACCAAGTCCTGTGTGAACTGCTCCCGCCCAAAAAATAGGTCAGCATCTTCCTCACCAAAGGCAAATAACCCACGATACGGACATGGCGGTACTCCCCCTAACTTTAGCCAACTCGGCGGTTCCACTGCCGGATTTTGACAAATGACAGGCAACCAAGAAGCACCCGGAAAGTCATCTTCCAAACCTTGTAACTTTCTGCGTGCTTGCTGTACTGCTAAATATAAAGAACGTCGTTCAACTGCAAAAGCCTCTAAAAAATGCTTAAAAAATTCCTGTGCCACCAGATTCGGCACTGGCTCACGCATCACAATCACTGTCGGAATATTTAATTTTTCCAGCGCACTCGCCAATCCCAGTCCATCACAGGAATTGAAAATTGCTAGTTGTAAACCATTATCAATTGCTGCTTTAAGAGCTTCTTCTAACTGTCCAATTGTTAAACTATTGTTGGTCTTATGATCATTAATATAAATTCTGCCTGTTTCACCCTCGGTTTGACTATGACCCGCAAAAAAGAACATGTCCCAGCCGGGGTTTTGCCAAAGAAGAGTGTTAAATTCCTGACGAGAAGGATTGACAAGAAAAACTATTTCTGCATCTAATAAACTATCAAGAAATCTGATTTCTCTCTCCAAATCAATCCCTTGGCTATTACCCAGAACCGCTAAGATTCTCACTTTCTTTCTAGGTAATTTTGGCTGTAAGGGTTCCCGGCGCTTATACTCGGGTTGAGAAAGCGCCATTTCGGCTAAAGGATAATCATTGAAGAAGTCCCAACGATGCCAAGGTAATCGCCGTAGCAAGTCATTGTTGGTTTCAACAATGACTCGAATTTCTTCGGCTGGATTTAGTTGCGATCGCAGTTGTCGTTCTATATTAAGAAACTCAAAAGATTTGAGCCAATTATTGATATCTTCTTGTAGTTTTTGGCACACCTCATCAAAACCGACAACAGAGACATTAGTTATGCCGCCTTCGTCAATTTCCAGATCATCATCATCATCTTCCATCAATAGAGAACGCAAATGTTGGCGAGCACAAACATTTTTGTAATTTAACTGCCAATTTTGACAGAGTTCAACTAAAGATGGTGCTGCAGGTAAGCTACCAATAAATTGCTGTGGAAAAGAGTTTCCTGATGACCATAACCTAGCAGTAACATTTGGAAATCCGTTGTTCAAATCCCCACTTCCTAGGCTGATAACAACTGATTTACTCATAGAGAAGACACTTTTTTATTTTGGCAAGCATGGTCTCTTCTACAAATTCAGTTTATTCTTTTTCGTATCTTTACATTAAAAATAAGATTTGTAAAAGAACTGGTTTATTTTCGGAATCACAACCCAGCCTACTGTCTTTGAGAAGAATATCTTTAATAGCCTATCACTCCTGTTGAAAGACACCCTCATAAAGACACACTCTGACAAGAATAGAATTCGTTAAGGTAAATCGTTGCCACTCTGCACGAGCTTATGCAGTTCTCCCGTAACCGTATTGTATTTTCTTCAATCGGTATCGAAAACGACATAATGAAAACTTACGCATTGTCAAAAAATGATTATGTGAATTGAGTCAAATCTTGACTTTTAACTATTGTTCAGATGCATGACTTCATCTCCATTAGAATCTTTCTCTTAAGAATATGTATAAAAAGTGAGGAAGTGGAGAGGGTTTTGTAAATTTTTTGAACAAAAACCCGTGAAGTTTGCAGTTTAGTTAATCCACATAATCCTCTATTTGTACAGTGCGTAAGTCCTAAGAAGTTTGACTATGACCAGCCAAAAACAGAGTATCCCAGCGTATCGGCTTCCAAAGCAGCGTCTTGAATTCATGACGCTTTTGCTTGACAATATAAACGATGTCTGCATACTTTCAGCTATTGAAAAAGTTGGTTTCTATCGCCAAATCAGCTTCTTATGACTTTTTTTTCGGTTATTTTGGCGATGATACTTTCCAAGGTTTATACTGAGGTCTCAACACAGGCATTTCTGTAATAAGAGCCTCTATTCTTTAGTATCTGGGTGCATCGCGCTCTTGTTAAATCTGTTGTAGAATATTTTGATATTTTGCGAAAAGAGGTCATCATTTATAAAGTAAAAATTAATTTTGGGTGATGCGTTTTTGATTGACGCATGCTAAAGCCTTAAGATGAAGTTTAATCAATTAACTTTAAGACATTTATCATCTGACCACTCTTTGAATCAGACACCTAAAACGCTTATGAATAGGTTGATAGTTTTAAGCTTGGGTCAGGGAAATCTACACGAAGGCTTTCCTGTTGTAACAGCATATATCGGGGAAGCAGAAAATCCCTATCAAACGAAATTTACTGCTAGCTTACCGTCTGCACCAGAGATTCCAAAACTTTACCGCAATTGGCAGTCACTTTATTCGGCTTTTTTTCATCGTCCATGTTTACGTGTTGGTGTAGAAGAAACTGAAGAAAGTGACGATACTTTTGAAATAGAAGACGCTTACGTCACTAATGTTTCTGAAGTAGATCTTAAGGATTTATGCGAGCAACTTTACGACTCGATAAATTTGTGGCTGAATTCCGCAGAATTTCGCAAAATTGAGCAGCAATTACGTACACATTTAAAACCATCTGAAGAAATTCGCTTCATTATTGAAACCAACGACAATTTGTTGCGGCGATTACCTTGGCATTTGTGGAGTTTTTTTGATGATTATCCCTATGCAGAAGTTGGCTTAAGTGCGTCTGAGTATAAACAACCACAGAAATTGCCTCAACTAAAAAAAAGTAAAATTAGAATACTAGCAATATTGGGAAATAGTCAAGAAATTGATATTAGCCAAGATAGGATTTTTTTAGAACAATTATCAACTGATGCAGAAATTCAGTTTTTAGTAGAGCCGAAGCTAGACAATCTTAATGACCAGCTTTGGCAACAAAGTTGGGATATTCTCTTTTTTGCCGGTCATAGCTGCACTCAAGAAAAAGGTAGGCTGCAACTCAATCAAAAAGACACAATTACCCTTGACCAACTAAAGTATGGTCTCAAGCAAGCTATCAGCCGTGGATTACGTTTGGCAATTTTCAACTCTTGTGATGGCTTAGGGTTGGCGCAGCAGCTCCAGGAGTTGCACATTGGGCAAGTCATTGTCATGCGTGAGCCAGTGCCAAACGTCGTCGCTCAAGAATTTTTAAAGCATTTTCTCGCCGAATTTTCTCGGGGGCAGTCTTTATACACAGCATTACGTTCTGCACGAGAAAGACTGCAAGGATTGGAGGGAGAATACCCTTGTGCCACTTGGTTACCAGTGATTTGCCAAAATCCTGGGGAGTTGCCGATGGTCTGGCATACACAGCGACAAACTGAACCTGTATACAAGGTAGGCTCTTTAGTGGCGGGTTCCGTAACCAAGCAACCCACTGCTCGTTACTTTGGAAACCATACTCTTTCGAGAACAGCAAAGCAAAACCAATTAGTTAGACGTCGCTTAGGCGTCGCCGCCACGCGTCGTCTCCCAATACTGCTAGCAAGTGTACTGGTAGCTGCTAGTCTCATGGGAGTGCGCCATTTAGGGATGCTACAACCTTGGGAACTGCATTCTTATGATCATTTAATGCAACTGCGAGCAGCAGATGAAAAGCCAGATCCGCGTTTATTAATCGTCACTATTAATGAAGCGGATATTCAGTATCAAATTCAGAAGAAGATGAATATGCGTTGGTCGCTATCAGACCAAGCACTGAGTCAACTGTTGCAAAAGTTGGAGAAGTACCAACCAGCAACTATTGGTTTAGATATTTATCGTGATTTCCCTGTTGATCCCAATTATCCAGACTTAGGCGAACTCTTGCAGCAGGACAAGCGAATATTTACAGTGTGCAAAGTTTCTGCTCCTAATGATGGCGCACCGGATGGTGTTCCTCCCTCTCCGGAAGTCTCAAAAGAACGTCTCGCTTTTAGTGATTTTGTAGCTGACGCAGACCGTATTCTTCGTCGCCAACCTGTGCAATTAACTCCCCCTGTGCAATCTCCTTGTGCAGCAGAATATGCTTTCAGCTTTCAGCTAGCACAGCAATACCTGAAAAATAGTGGTATAAAATGGGACATTAATCAAGAGAAAAACTTGCAAATTGGCAACACTGTTTTTAAGCGCTTACAATCCCATACAAGCGGCTATCAAGGAGTGGATGCCTCAGGATATCAAATTCTGCTCAATTATCGTTCTGTGCCCTCTCTTGCCAATATTGCCCAAACAGTCTCTCTTAAAGAAATTCTCAATGACGAGATTGTTCCTGAGTTATTACAGAAGTCGGTGAAAAACCGAATCGTCCTCATTGGCGTCACCGCTTCTAGTTCTCCTGATGATTGGGAAACTCCATACACTGCAAAAGCACCGGATAAAGAAAAGCAAATTTCAGGCGTATTTCTACAAGCGCAGATGGTGAGTCATATTGTGAGTGCTGTTTTGGATGGTAGACCTTTGATGTGGTGGTGGTCTGGATGGGTGGAAGCACTGTGGATATGGGGTTGGGCATTGCTGGGAGGTATTCTATCTTGGCGAATTTTACAGCCACTTCATATAGGATTAGCTATTGTAACAGCACTATTGATACTTTTTACCATCTGCTTTGGTATATTTACACAAGCAGGGTGGATTCCACTCGTTCCCTCAACATTGGCATTGGTGTCTTGTGCGGTTGTGTTGAAGATGCTACCAAATCACCATGCAAGCAACAGCAAAAAACGTTGGAAGTCTCAAATATGAGCAAAAATAAGTTGCCTCCAAGGCACCATCAACTAGCATATGCTATCCCTTTGCTAGTTATTGGGCTTGTGAGTGAGCCAATAAAAGTGCAGGCAAATCCAGTACAATCATTGGGCAATAGAGTCACTCACACATCAAACCTTCTTGCCCAGAAATTTCCTGATAATGGTGAGCCTAGAGGACGCCGCCGAGGAGGGACAAGCCGTCGTGATGGATGTCCAGAACTGAAAACACCTATTACTGCTTTAGTACCTGGTGAGGAAAATAACAACAAATCTTTCTTCGCATCCACAGTGGCTGAGTATCCAACCTTTTGGGTTTATGTTCCTGAATTACCGACAAACTCACGTTTTGGAGAGTTTGTGTTGCAGGATGAACAGGGTAATGATGTATACCGAACTTCTCTGACATTGCCAGGAAAGGCTGGTATTATAGGCATTAGCCTACCCTCAAGTTCACAATATGCTCTCAAGCAAAACTCAAAATATCACTGGTTCTTCCGAGTTTATTGTGGTAATCCACAAAACAAACCGGACTATTTTTTTGTGGACGCATGGCTGCAACGGGTGGCACTAACTCCCCAGCTTGAGCAACAGTTAAAGACTGCAAAATCAAGGGAGTACACCGTCTATGGTGCGAATAATCTTTGGTACGATGCTGTAACAAATTTAGCTAACCTACGCAGCACCAATCCAAATGAGCGCGTGTTGGCGGAAGACTGGACTAACTTGTTTAAAGCTGTTGGCTTGGAAGAACTAGCCCAAGCACCGATTGTGCAACGTTACAATCCCCAAAAGTAACGCAGATTATGTCAAGAACAATCAAGCGGGAGATTGTAGAAGTCCAGGGGTGGGTAGTGGATGGCGATCGCTATACCTTAGTCGCTACTGCACTCACCGTGACTCCTCATAGTTCCTGATTGACTGTATTTAGATTGAGTCTCCTAGGTCATCCTCCTGCTTCTTGCAACTCCTGAATTCTTCTGTTGGTCAAAGCCAATTCCCGACTAACACAAACGGTGCCCAAAAATATGGATTTTTCTGCTGAGCAAAAACAGCGAGTTGGGCATGCTGGAGTGCTTCGGCTTTATTGACTCCAGCTTTTAACTCTTGATAAAACTTACTCATCAAATTGGCGGTAGACTCATCGTCTACAGACCACAATGTTGCCAGTGTACTGCGTGCGCCCGCCCGCACAGCAACTCCAGCTAGTCCTAAAGCTGCTCGCTTGTCTCCAACAGCAGTTTTGCAAGCACTCAGAACAAGTAATTCTATATTGTTAGACTTACCCGTGTCGCTGACTCGCAGTAATTTATCAAATTCCTTCACCTTCAGGAGCTCATCCCAGGTGACAATAAAGGTTTTTTCTGGATCGGAACTAAACTCGCCGTGAGTTGCTAGATGAACTACTGAAAAGGAAGCAGATCCCAATTGGTTTTGCAGGTTGGTTTCGGTAAACTGCTGATTTAACAGTTCTTGACTCCTAGGTACCTCAGACTTGATTTCTTGCAATTCCCGTGGCACGTTATTTAGTGAAGGAAACTTGCGGTTTTCGATAGAGCGTTCTGCCGCTACTCCAGCAGTTAAGGTGTTTAAGCGTACCTTTTGCAACGGTTTGGGATCAAGGAGTTGCAAACCAGGGGCGACGGCGATCGCATACTTTTCCACCAAATATTTTTGCTGTTGTTTGTCATACAAAACTGACATTGGTAGATTCCGCAACTCCCCATCTAAGACAAACACTAAGGTTTTGATGCCACTTTCGCTAAGCTGTGCTTCAGCAGGTCGGATTAACCAATCATATATCTGTTGGGACAACTGCTTCACCTGAGAAGTCCGCGTTACATCCCGTAAATATTCTCTGAGGTCTTCTACAACACTTTTTACTTTATCTTCGGCAATCACAGTTTTGTAGTGGCGCAAGTCCTGGTTAGGCAACTTGAGAATAACATCTAGACGGTCTGGTAAAATAATCGGATACAGAACTGCTGCTTGTTGGTCTTGTTTATCAATCACTGGGTCAAGTTCCTGCTTAGCAGTTAAACAGGCTGAGCGAAAAAAATTGTCCAGTTCTGCTAATTGCAGCGATTCCATCACAAAACGAGCTTGCTGTATATTCTTTTGGCTTTCTGGCTTTTGGTCTGGGTATTGGACATTGGAATTTCCTTTTGCTGTTCTGTGTTCTTCATTCTCTGTTTGCAAAAGCAATGCCACTAACTCCCGATACACAGGTTCCACAGTTTCCCGAAAGGAAAACTGAATATCTGGATTAATCGCAACTAAATCGCTACGTAAAGTCTGGAGAGTCTTGAAGGCTTCAGAATAGTAGGGGACAGCCCGTTTCATATCTCGCTGTAGCTTGTGTATACGTCCTAGTTGCCATTGCCATTGATAAACGATGTCTGATGCATGAATACTTTGGGCTAGAAACAAAGCTTTCTGTGTCAGCTTTTGGGCATCAGTCAACTGCTGATTAATTTCATACAGATTCCCAAGAGTTCCAAGGGCATAAGATTCTGCTCGCTTGTCTTGCAAGCTTTCCGCCTGCTTGACTGCACTTGCCAGTATCTGGGCTGAGGTTTGGAGGGAAGGGGATGAGGGAGTGAGGGAGTGAGGGAGTGAGGGGGATGAGGGGGATGAGGGGGATGAGGGGGATGAGGGGGATGAGGGGGATGAGGGGGATGAGGGGGATGAGGGGGATGAGGGGGATGTTGCTTTTAGTACTCCTTCATTCGCCTTATCAATGCTAGCCAGCTTCATCAAACTTTGGGCAAAGTTAATTTTGGCGTCAACTGCCATCCGACTTGGGGGCAAGTTATTGATTTCAGAGTGGATTTGGGAAGATAAGAAGAATGCATCCGCAAGTCGCTTTGTCTCAATAAGTAGGCTCAGTTGATTGAGATATGCTTGAATACGTGTGGTTCGGTCAACAGATGCGCTTACAGCTTGCTGGTAGTAATGTAGCGCAGTTTTCGTGTCATGCTGGAGGCGGGCTGTATTTCCCAGGTTGAAGAGAGCCTCACTGACGACTTGATTCGATGAGGTGGCTTTTGCTAGTGCTAAACTTTGCTCTAAAACCTGCTGCGATTCCTTTAAATCACCAACCACTTGCCGAATGTTACCAAGACTCAGCAGTCCTGCGGCTTTCGTCGCTGAATCTGGTTCATTTTTAAGAGTTTGCGAAATCTCAGTTAAAATCTTATTTGCCTGACGGTATCGCCCCAAAGCTTGCATCGCTTGAGCCGAGTTAATGCGGTTACGAGTTAATGCAGCACTATCTTTAGAATGCTGATAAATCTCAGCAGCTTGTTGCCAAGTAGTCACTGCTGCGTCTGCTTGTCCCTGTGCCAATTGTAACTGTCCTCGCACATCAAGGGCTTGTGCCAAAATTTTAGAACGCTCTTGAGAGTTATTTAAACTTTTCAATAAATTGAGACTTTGAGCGATCGCTTTTTCTGCTTCAGTCCATAAACCCAGTTGCTCAAAAGCTAAGGAGAGATTGCTCAAAGTCATAGCTTCCCGTAAACTATCCTGATGAGTTCTAAAATCAGCAGCAGCCTGTTGCAACGCTTTGACTGCAAGAGTGAACTGTCCAGCCTCATAGAGTTTTTTACCCTGTTGCACAAGGTCTTGGGTCTTACCTTGGCTGATTGCTAAGTTTTGTGCAGTAGAATTGATAGCCGAAGCTTTTGTCAACACGGGTGATATGATCACGCACAGAAACGCAGCCATGACCGCTAGTAAGGGTTGAGCTATCCAACCCCTACGGGAGTAGTTGGATTGAAAAATGGATTTTAGAATACGGAAAAATACAGGCTTTTTTCTCGCCACCCTCTTTCCCCTTTACTACAGTTCAAAGTCTTCTTTCACCTTTAGATGCTCCCCTAAACTTACCTCAACACTGAAACGTTTTCCTGATTCCCCTTTAAAAGGTTTGAGTTGAATGTAGTTATCTTGACTTCTGGAAGTGACTTCCTGAAGAGTTTTTCCTGCTTTAGACAGCAAAGTCAAATTCAAATAAGGCGGCAAATATCTTTCTCCACCTGTAGGATGTAACTGGATCAAAATACCCAATTTATCCTCGGTTTCCTCTGTGATATTAACCAGCAGCGCCACAGTTTGATGACCCAGTTGCACTCCCAAGTCAATGAGTTTGGCTTTTTTGGGACCTTTGTGTGTAATTCTGGTACTTAAAGCCAGATTGGCTTCCGGATTAATCAGCGTGTCAATCGTCTGCCAGCCTTCTTCAAAAACTCCCTCTAACCATTGACTCAACTTGGTTTTGGTATTATGCAAATATGTTTGAAGTGATACGGCGGCAGACTGGGTTGAGGCTACAGGTAAAGGGATAGCTGAGGGTTCTAAGAAATGGTGGTAGAACAACAAGTGATTGAGTTCTGCATCAAATAAAGACAGTGGTAGCTGATAAGAACCATCCTCCAGAATTTGTAAATTGAATTCGTTTCGATAATTCACCAGTTGGTCGTAACGTAGAAACCCTCTGAGAATAACTTGTTCTTCCTCTTCTAACACCTCAACGACAACATAGAAATGAGCTGCCAATTCTGGTTTATCAATGGCGTCTGTTGGGATATTTACTATTTCATCAAGTATGTGTTCTGTAGCAATTGGACAAATCTTAAACTCACCTACCTTGAGATGACAACCAGTTTCCATAACATCCGTATCTCGATGGATGGGTTGATCGCTTATGCGTGTACTTAACCATTTTTCACAGCCAAGTCTTGCCAATGTATTTAGATAGGTTTGCCACTGTTGTGCTTCACTCATCACCAGTTGGCTACAACCTCTTGCTTGATGGAAGTCTTCTGGTTCTAGCCAAATCACTTCTGGAAGCGAGAGTCTTATGTCTGATGAATTAACCGAGGAAGGGCGCATTATTGTACTCCTTATATGTATGGGTTTTTTGTCTAAGATTCCTTTAGCCTCGCTTCAACAGGAGGGTTTGGGGATGTATGTGTTTGTCGTGTGTCTGTGATTCTAAATATTTGCGAAGTTGTTGAGCATATGCACTATCCATTGAACGGCTTTTTCCAGCTCTGATTTCTTCTGCTGCTTCCTGAAAGATTTCGTCATCAGCAAAAGCTTCTGTATATTCAGCTAATGTTTTAAGATAGTCTGGTTCCGGGGGCATTTTGGTCAAACCCTTTTCAACAGCTTTCTTAAGAACCTTGTCAAGAATTTGTTGGACTGTTGAAGCGCGTATCTTGCTGAGTAAATCGCCAGGATTCAATATCCGTCTCGCTTGATCCCAACTTGTCATTCCCAACTTAGGAGCAATATCCTTAAGAGATAAATTGTCGCAGTAGTAGAGCTGCAAACCAGGAATAAATTGTTGAGCAAAGTATGCATATTTTTTGCTTTTTGTCAAGGCAGCAATGCGATCGCGTATTTCTTGTTCTATCGCACTAGTCAAAGCTAAGCTAACTTGCTCATGTAAGAAATCTAACATCTCCTGCTGTTCTACATCAATCTCCGCCAGGTTCTCACCGGGTAAATCTGCTCTAAGGCTATAACCTCCACTATCAGGATCTTGGATTTCCAAAGATTCTCTATAACTCCAGATATCATAGTGTCTGAGCTGGGTGACGACCTGTTTGAGTTCATTCATCAACTCCACAGTAGAGTTGATAATGACATCTCTTTTTCGCAAGCCGTTGAGCATTTCTTGCAGTTGAGGGCTTGATGGATCTGGACATTTTCTTCCTCCCTTGGAATTTTGTTGAAGTCTGTCACGGCGATAGACAGCATGAAACACTTCTACAAGGTGGCGATCGCGCTTTGATAAACCTTCGAGTTGTTTTGGTCTAACTCTGTTGAGAAGCGCCCAGTCGCTAAGATGCTTAAATCCAAATTCTGATAAAAAATCTTTCAGTTCGGGATTTTGTTTCGTTTGCAAGTATGCCCAATTGTCTAAGCTCATGCTAGAGTCAGAATCGGCATTAAATGTTTGCAAAATTTTGACAGAAAAGAATTTGTAAGCGGTTGTCTTAGTTTCACCATTGTTATCTACAATCAGTTGAGTTTTGCCATCCCGGTCTATGGTCACGAGAGTTTGCCCATCGTCATTGAGGACATAACGCAGCAAATCCTGGTAGGTAAACTGCTTTTCACCACTGAATAAGTTGTCAATTTTTTGACAAGCTCTCAGGATGGGTTCAGAAACATAGCACCGCAAACAAAGCCCCGCATGAGCGCGACTTGTGGCATCAACAGCAGAATTTTTAGCGAGAAAAGATGATAACAGAACAACTTGCGTGTCTTTAGGAGCAAGATGGCGAATTTGTTTGTTTAAGAACTCCTGTGCCAGAGTCACGGAACTGTATTCGTATCCTACTCTTTGACTGGCACTGATTCGGCAAATTTTCCAGTATCTCGGTGATACATCCATAGTGACTGCCTCGCCCCAGAATAACCAATCTCATATAGTTGCATTAAATATCTAAATGCCAGCGTTTTCAACTTATGCAGTCCTTCGAGTCTGCTTCTTTGAAGTGGTCAGCCACAAGCGACACGAGTGGTGTGATCTGCGTTCTTCCTAAGTTGTCGCGCCAAAACAAGTGCATACTGCTAAGGGCTAGACTACTTGCTAGTACTGGATTTTTTCATTTTGTAAAGTGCGTGCCCGTAGAGCATACTTTGAATGAGCGAATGCGTGAATTGCATATGATGCTCCCTTTTTTCTCTAAAAAGTGCATAACTTAATTTCACTCACATCTACTTCAAGATAGAGTAACGCTGGTAGATGAGTTAACAAAAACTAAGTGCATAACTTAATTTCACTCACATCTACTTCAAGATAGAGCAACGCTGGTAGATGAGTTAACAAAAACTAAGTGCATAACTTAATTTCACTCACATCTACTTCAAGATAGAGCAACGCTGGTAGACGAGTTAACAAAAACCAGCAGCAACCAAACCTTTTCCTTTTCAACATCTCACAATTACCTAATACTTGAAACCAAGTGTTTCCAGTCGAAAATTAGGAAAATATATGGGATTTCATCGTATTAATCATCTTTATTAAGGGTGAAATATCGCTATGAGAAAAAACATTCATAAAACAGTAGCAGTTTTTGCTGTTATAGCAGCTTTAACTAGTGGTTGTCGTTCTAGCGAAGAGTACAAAAAACTCACACAAGCTGGAAATCAATATGCTCATGCTGTTAATGAGCTACTGACAGCTGCTAGTGAGATTAGAATCGAAGCGACTTCCGAAAAACTATTGCAAGATGACAGAATACTCAATCAAAATGAAAATGACTATAGAACAATTTCTAAAGATGATGAGGAAAAATTAACGATTATCAACGATATTCGTAGTCACAATCAACTTCTACAAAATTACTTTTCTAAACTACAAGACTTAGCAACATCTGATGCACCTGATAAGGCTAAGACAGAGATTGATGGTATTGCAGGCAATCTCAACAGTGTTAGTAAGAAACTTCAGGGTAGTGATTTGATTACAAATAAAAGTTTACTTCAAGGTGTCACAAATCTTGTTATTAATTCTCAAATCCGTGGTGCGCTGAGAGAAGAGTTGGAGAAACGGCATGAAGTCATTCTTAAAGAACTAACAATTCAACAAGAGGTATTAAATACCTTAAGTGATTCAATGAAAAAGGATGTGAAATCAATACAATCGGCGCAAGAGATACGGCTTGTTATTCGACCTCTCATTCAGCCAAAGCCAATCAAAAATGAGGATGAATGGGTTCAAAGCCGCAAGAAGATTCTCCTTATGGATAGAAAGATAGAAGAAATCAAAAATGCAAGCAATGCCTTAGGAGAGTTTAAAGAAATTTACCAAGCTTCCGTAGAAGGAAAGTTAACTTTAGCACGTCTCAATAATCATTTGCAAGATATTGATTCGTTTCTCGCACTCGTACAAAACACCAAATAGTCATTATTAAGGAGAATTAGCATCATGGAAAAAGTAATGAGTCAAAATGAATCTTTCAATGAAATAAATAAACAACTACTTGATAAAATGAGAGAGCAGGAAGAAAAACTCCGTTCCTCAAAAATTCAGCTTGCTTTTGAAAAGGAACCAGATATAGCTAAAAGAAGAGCTTTTCTAGAAGAACGAAACCTTTATAGAGCCAAGTGGATGGAGTTAGAAACAAAAATATTGAAGAACCATGCCAAAAATTTAAAATCTCTTGCTCCTGATCTTGAAAATGCTATTGAAAAGTTAGAGGTTGAGCTTCAAAACGTTAAAAACACAGTTGCTATTCTCTCAACCATTAATAGAGTTACCAGTATAGTGGCTCGCATTGTCCCGCGTCTTTAAAATTGTTTGCTTGAGTCAAATTTTACCTTGAAAGCACTCTGCAAAGAATTAGTGCGATCGCAGCCAGTACTTTCTGGAGATTTTAGAGCAAATGTTGCATAAACCGCAAAAAGTATCATTTTTTATCTTCCCCTTACTGTTATAAGCAAGGGGATTTTATTTTTGCTAGATGTTGTGGCAAGGGAGGTTAGGGAGTTTTCTACAACCCCAAATCCACGGCAATGCGGTGGGCGCAAGCAAACCCGGAAAACGCCACCGCATTCAACCCCTGACCTGGAAATGTACTATCTCCCACACAATAAAGCCCTGGAATTGCCGTTCTGTTAAACGGCATCCCCAACAACCCCCGCAATTTGTGACGGGGAATTGGTCCGTAAGTACCATCTTCACGACCTAAAAAGCGGCGATGGGTTCGTGGTGTTCCCACCTCCAGATAATCCAACCCTGCATTTAAACCAGGAAAAATCTTTTCCAATCGGTCAACAATTCGCCTAGCCGCCTCTTGTTTCTTTTCCTCGTACTCCCGCCCAGAGAGTCCTTGCCAATCATCGATCCACTCAGGTGTGAAGGCGTGAATAATATGGTACCCGCTAGGCGCTAAATCTGGATCAAGCAACGTCGGGATAGACACGAATAAAGTCCCTTCTGGGGCTGTCATCTTCTCCCAATCTTCTAGCACAATGTGATGGCATTCCGTTCCTTGGGGCAAAACTTCTGCCTTCACTCCCATGTGCAAACTCAGAAAACTGGGCGACTTGTGATAGCGTAGCTGCCACTTTTTCTCAGCAAAAGGAATTTTTTGTTGACTAAGTAATTTCCCAAATGTATCCCAGCGTGTAGCATTGGAAACAATGCGTTTGGCACGGTAGATTTGACCATTAGCCAGTTGTACACCTACGGAGCTCCTATTTTCTAGGATAATTTTCGTCACCCGAGCTTGGTACTTGATCTGACCACCTGCTTTGACAAGCCCCTCTACCAATTTTTGGGCTATTTGTCCCACACCACCTTTAGGATAGTTGACTCCTCCATAGTGCCTGTCGGAAAATACCATTCCAGCATTAATCATTGGCGTCATGTCAGCTGGTACCACCGACCAGCAATAACACTCCATATCAATAAATTTCAACAACTGGGGGTCTTGAATATAGCGCCGCGCCACATCTCCGGCATTTTGGGGCAGATACTTCACTAAACCAAGACACGCTAAAGGATGCTGAAAAAATACACGCATTAAATATCGGGGTTCTTCAAGCGAGAGCAAGTCCATGCTGTTGAGACAATGAAATACTCTCCAACACTCGTCATAAAAGCGACGAATCCCTTGGCTTTGATTGGGGAAATAGGCAGTTAGATTTTGCAAAAATTTTTCATATACTCGCTCAACTTTTAGGTCTAAGCCGTTGGGCAGATGATAATGAATCTGCACTGGATCGGGAATCACATCTAAGCTTACGTTGACGGCTTGCAAAGCACGAGTGAGTAAGTTGGTGGTACCGTTCTGACCAAAGCCAAAAATCATCGACGCCCCAACATCGAAGCGATAGCCTTGCCGTTCAAAGTAACCTGCGCTGCCCCCTGGAATCAGATAACGTTCCAAGACAAGTACTTTAGCACCTTTTGCGGCTAACTGAGTCGCTGTTACCAAGCCGCCAATACCAGATCCAATGACGATGACATCAGTATCCTGCATTTTGTTTTTTGTCCAAAATCCAATTATCTAATAAGCTGTTGTGCCGTGCCGTTTGCACAATTTGGGCGGACAGGATAGCCCCGAAGTTCCGAGCCTTCACCCGGTGGGAGCTAACGCGCTTTGCGCTAAGGCGCACGCTACGCGAACGGAGGAAACCGACCCTCGGACTTCTCTCCACCCCACAAGAATGTGATTAAAAGATGATGTGCAAATTGTAGGATTTTCAGCTTACTAATGACTCCTAACTAACACATTTTAAAACCCTTATAGAGCAGGGCTTTTAGCCAAACAAGAATGCAGGTGTTTGTTTTATTTGTTGCGAGGAGGCTTGATACTTTTGAATGCGTGACTTTTGACTTCCCCCTCGTGGGGCGCTCATTACAAAAAAGAGGGACAAGCCCGCTACCGCTGGCCAATCCCGTCTGCCGATCCTTAAAGAGAGGAGAACACTGAATTACAATATAACCTTGCTTGAGAATAAATGTCAAATACTAATGCAAGATATTTTCAATAATTTTTCAAGAAAATTTCAAGAAAATTTGAGGGTGCCAATTTTGGCTGTCACTTCCTTGAGGAGAATTTGCAATTCACGCAATATAAATTCAAAGGTGAACTACCCCACATCCCTTTGGGGAAGTGAAAAATTCAAAATGATTTTTTGAATTTGAGCATGATTGTCGGTCAGCCGCATCCAAGAAAAAGTATTATTATGTTTCAGTTGTTATACGATATGGAAAAGCCTATTTCCGGCTATGACGCTACAATTGCGTGTTTATGTCCCACCCCATCCCCTAATTAAGCATTGGTTGGCAGTTGCCCGTGATGCTGCAACACCTTCTGTCTTATTCCGCAGTGCGATGACTGAGTTGGGACGGTGGTTGACTTATGAAGCAGCTAGAGAGTGGTTGCCAACTCAAGAGACAACAGTGCAAACCCCCTTGGATTACAGCAGCGCAACTTTAATAGATCCAACAGTTCCAGTGGCGGTGGTGCCGATTTTACGGGCTGGGCTGGGATTACTAGAAGGAGCGCAAACAGTTTTACCTCTGGCGTCAATTTACCATTTTGGCTTGGTGCGAGATGAAAAAACACTGCAACCCTCTTGTTACCTCAACAAATTGCCAGAAAAATTTCAACCACAAACGCGAGTGTTAGTCACCGATCCGATGTTAGCAACGGGAGGGTCGATTATGAATGCAATGGCACAATTGACACAACGGGGTGTTGACCCAGCCATGACGCGGATTGTATGTGTGGTAGCATCTCCGCCAGCTTTACAAAAACTGAATGATGCTTATCCGGGTTTAATAGTTTACACTGCGACCATTGACGAAACGGTCAATAGTCAGGGATTTATTGTACCGGGATTAGGAGATGCGGGCGATCGCATCTTTGGGACATAAGTTAGTATGCAGCTAAGACAGCATTGGTGTGCAAAAACAACCCAAGAGGTGCAGCGTTTCTTCAAGGCGGTAAAGATATGAGTCAAAAAGATGGTTTCGCGAGCGGTTTTTTCGCCGGAGCAATTTTCGGTAGTGTCGTTGGTGGTATAGTTGGTGCGCTTGTGGCGACGAAACGCGATTCAGAACAAGCACTAGAGGAAGAACCTCAAATGAGTACCAACTCAGTAGAAGCTAAAAAAGCCGCAAAAAGGCGTCAGATGAAAGCTTCGGATCAGGAGAACATGGAAATGGAAACGGCGCGGCGATCGCTTGAAGATAAAATTGCCCAACTGAATGCCACAATTGATGAAGTGCGGCAACAACTAGGGAATGTGAATGGCAATTCGGAGCAAGCCATTCAGGAGCGTTCCCCGCGCAGTGAGGAGTTACGCTAACAGATATACCTTGGGACTGGTGGCAAATGCCAACGATAAACGCGAGAGTGGCAATCATGAACAGATGCAGAACCTGCATCCGCCATGACAGAGGCTAATTTAAAATTAATGATAAGACCGCATTTGACACTTAACAGGAAATCAACCAATCCATGAGTCTACTGATTACCACACTGAGTACTTTCATACAGATTTATAGCACTCTACTGATTATTAGAGTCCTCCTGACATGGTTCCCGAGTATCAACTGGTACAACCAACCATTTGCTGCTTTGAGCCAGATTACCGATCCCTATCTCAATCTGTTCCGTTCCATCATTCCCCCGTTGGGTGGTATTGATTTTTCCCCAATCTTGGCGTTTCTGTTACTCAACTTCTTGAGTTATTTGCTCGCCTCGCTAAGTACTATTCCATTAGTTGGTTAAGTCTAGACCAAAGATATAGCAACCTTTGTAGAGACGCTTGTGGAAAACGTCTCTACAAATTTATTTTGTCCAACTACTTACGAACTTGAGCGCCAAATCCCGCCGCCTTGAACTGCTTCAACTTCAAGGGTAACGGCTGATTTGCAGGCACAGAAATCCTTAATTCAAAATCACTGTCACCTGGTGGAATTTCGTCAATAGAACCAAGACGGGTACGGTTTTGCATCACTGAGTCATTGTTAGCATCATAAATGCGCCCAAAAATATCTGCATCGTAGACCGTTTTGTTAGTGCCATTTTGAGCTTTACCTGTAACAATAAAGCAGTTGGCTGCCATCGAACTACCACCACTCGTAACGGCTCCTTGCGCGAGTTCTTGTGGGCATTCATGATAGGAAAGGTTAGATAGTTTAATCTGTGTCAGCGCTACAGCGCTTGGAGTCAACAGCCACGATAGAACCCCAATAACACAGGAAATGAAAATAACCTTAAGTAGTCCAGAGTACTGAGTACTGAGTTCTAAGAAGTTCCTAATAGCTAAAGGCAGGAGATTCAACAACGATAGTAGGCTATTTTTCTTTTCCATATCTCAAATAACAAAAAATAACGAGATTTGTAACAATAGAAGCGCTGCGGCTAACTCAGTACAGGTTAAAAGCTTCTGAGCACTATTTTCAACCTCAGAGTAACGCGAAATTCACTCTCAAGGTATTGGCAAGTTCCTTTTAACTTTTGTAATAATTATTAAATATTAAACCCTAAATTGCTACGTCACTTATGAGTCCAGATGAGATTAAAGTAGCCTTGCAAACAGCGTTTTATCGTTGTGATGTCGCAAGCTGCCCTCTCTCTGATACGCAGAAAGAGATATTACTGCAAGTCTTAGAGCAAATGAAGGGATCTCATTCTACTGTGTCTGATATCGCCAACCCTTTAGACGAACTGACAAAAGAGGAATTGCAAGCATTTTTTGAGTTCGTTAAAGCACAAGAAGAAGAAAACCGCTCGTGGAAAGCACAGTTACTGAACGACTGGCTGCAAGAAAATGATTCTGGAGCAGTACAATTTATTCGCGATCGCTATGGATTGCAGTGGCTGAATCGGATTGAGCCATATCATTTTGAGAAGTATTCTGCTCAGGATGTCCTCAAGCTAAAGGTAGGCGATCGCATTGAAGTTTGCAATGCTCTTTGGGAATGGGTACAAGATAATGGTCCTTGTCCCCCGGAATGGTATTCCTGCATCGTCATAAAGGTTGATGAAATCAGCGATGGTGATAACTCCTCTACCAACTGCATCATCCGCTTCAACAACGGTTCTGAGTTTGAAATTCAAGGTATGTACGAATGGAATCGCTTTAATTGGCGAAGACTGCAGGGGTGAGGAGTGAGGGATAAATCAATTCAAAATTCATCTCTGTACGGCATAAGTCTGATGAGGAACAGACTCCTCTTCCTCCTCATCAGACTTAATACTCTAACTTGTTAAACCGAGGTGCTTTCGCACGGCTTGGCGCATGACATCAACGGGAACAGTGTCCCGTTGCAACCAGATTTTTAACGCTGCTGCGCCTTGTTGAACGAGCATTTCCAGTCCATCAATCGCAATGACACCCACTTGCTGCGCCTGTTGGAGAAATTTTGTTGGGTTAGGGGTGTAGATCAAATCGTAGGCGATCGCTTGCGCTGGCAAATTCGCCATTTCCTCTGCACTCAAAGGTGATTCCTCTACCTTAGGATACATCCCAATAGGAGTTGTATTTACTATCAAGTTTGCTTGTGGAATTAATTTTGGTAGTTCATCCCATTGATGGATGTGCAAATTTTTCGATTCGAGTGAATTGTCCCAACTTTTGTGAAATTCTTCTAACTTTTGGGCGTTGCGTCCAATGACCAAAATCTTGGCACAACCCAATTGGGCACAACCTGCAACAACTGCCCTGGCTGCACCACCATTGCCTAAAATCACCGCTACCGTCTGGCTCCAATCTCGGTTATAGGTTGTTCGTAAAGGGGCGAGAAATCCTTCAACGTCAGTATTTGTGCCAATCCATTTATTATCTTTGCGACTAACAGTATTGACTGCTCCCACGGCTTTGGCAATGGGTGAAATTTCTGATAGCAAAGGTAGAATCGCCTCTTTGTGGGGGATTGTGGCGTTAAAGCCAACAACACCGACAGCGCCAAAGCCTTGAATAGCAACTTCTAAATTCTGTGGTTCTACCGTCCAAGGGACATAGACGTAATTTAATCCTAAATGAGCGATCGCAGCATTATGCATCACTGGTGATAGGGAATGTTCCACCGGATACCCAATCACTCCAAGCAGTTTGGTTTTACCTGTAATCATTCGTTTGTCATGAGTCATGAGGAGCCACTGCGCCCTTGGGGGTTCCCCCCGAGTCCCGCAAGTGGCGTTCATTAGTCATTATTCACTGATACGAACGACAAATGACTCTCATGAGTCCGTTACAATTATTAAAAGGTACTTAACATTTCTTCGGACCATGCAGGGAACAATAGCCCCCTCTACAACCCCAATTCCAGGTAAATATTGGCAGTGGCGAGGGCATAGGATTTATTACGTACAAGCGGGAGAAAAGCACACGCAACGTCCTCCCTTGTTACTGGTACATGGGTTTGGTGCATCCACAGACCACTGGCGCAAGAATCTCAGCGGACTGTGTAACGATTTTGAAGTCTTCGCTATTGACCTTTTAGGATTTGGGCGTTCCGCAAAACCAAAATTGGAATACAGTGGCGACTTGTGGCGCGACCAACTTTACGACTTTATCACGGAAGTAATTGGTCAAAAGGCAGTCTTAGCAGGCAATTCCTTAGGAGGATATGCCAGTTTGTGTGTTGCAGGACAACGTCCTGATGCAGCTGCGGGTTTAGTATTGCTTAACAGTGCTGGTCCTTTTAGCGAAAACCAGCCTTCTCCGGAACCGGAAGCTTTGCAAACTGAAATTGAGCCTCCTGCGGTGAAGCCGAACGAACAGTTGCAAAAACTCCTGGGTGATATTGTCAAGTGGATTTTTCAACAACCTTTAGCCCAGTTTGTCCTATTCCAATACATAAAACAACCTTGGGTCATTCGCCAAACTTTGGAGAAGGTTTATCTTGACAAAAGCGCGATTACAGACCAATTAGTAGAAGAAATTTATCGCCCTGCTTGCGACTCAGGTGCTTTGGATGTGTTTACGTCTGTGTTTAGCACTCCTCAAGGGGAAAAAGTTGATGTGCTACTCAAGCAGTTAACTTGTCCTTTGTTGCTGTTGTGGGGAGAAGCTGACCCTTGGGTGAATGCTAGAGAACGTTCAAACAAGTTTCGGCAACACTATCCTGAACTGACAGAACACTTCTTACGGGCTGGTCATTGTCCCCATGATGAAGTACCAGATGAGGTAAATCGTCTGTTACGTGATTGGGTTTTGTCCACAGTTATGAGTTAGGACTTATAGCGGTTTTCATCTGTATGAAGTACACCCGATGTAAAGGCGCAAGGCATTGCGCCCTTACAGATGTACCTCATTGAATCGCAAATGGTTATATATCAAGCTTGGTAAGTAAGAGGCTTGATATTCTATTATGTCCGCTCAATTACCAACAAATCCTGGAAAACCCCACCCCCGTAAAGCTACGCTTCACGTCCCCTCCCCGCTTGCGGGGAGGGGTTAGGGGTGGGGTTCTGTAATTATGGGTAATTTGCCGGACATGATATTACTCCTTTTGGGCTTCTAACTTGCTCTGCAAGATGCTGGGGTTAGCCAAGGACTATGAGGCGTGGTGGTAGGCGGATTAGCTGTAAGAACCACTTCTCCGTTTTTATTTATCACCCACCCAGTCGCTTCTACTATCCGTTCTGGTGTAGCTGTAGATGGTTTGGTTGTAACAGATGCAGTAGAGCGTTTTTCTGTGCTTGGTTTAAGCGATATCCAATCAACCAGCACCGCATCACTGTTAAGGAGTTCACTTATGGGGTTAGGAGGTAATCCGCCACGTCCTGTCATCACAAAGGAACTAGCTCTTTGCCTGCTACCAGGATTGCAGCTTGTGTCAATTTGCTGTGAGGCATCAACTAGATTTGTGGGCAGTTGCACTAATCCCCGATTGAGGTCAACATTGGGTGTGTTGATAGTAACCTGACCGTTTAAAGTAGGACTTGTCTGGGAAATTGCCGTTATGTCATTCGTCGGAATTTGACGCGGGTCTGTAGGGTTCAACCTCTCAAGGTCTTGCCGACTTAGTGGAGCGATGCCAAAAATACCAGTAGCGTTGATTATGACATTCCCACCTTTGCCATTGAACGCATTAGCGGTAATGTCGCTATTTTCACCCCTGACAGTAACAATAAAACCCTTTGGAACATTGATGGTGATGTTGCCACCATTGCCACCAGCATTCTCAGTACCTGCAGTAGCAGAAATGCGGCTACCATCACGTAGCAACAGTAATTTAGCAACGTTTAGTTGAAGGTCGCCGCCATTACCAGAGGTAGTGGTTGCACGGATCGCACTGTCACGCTCAAGCTTAATGGTATCAGCCACAATCGTCAAATTACCACCATCACCATTACCAGTACTGAGAACTTCCAATCCCCCTCCATTGTCAAGAATTAGGGTTTTTGCTCGCACCTTCAAGTCTCCAGCAGTGACTTTGTCAAGGGTGTTGGTCTGCGCACCTCCCCTTTTGATCGTAAATTGATCTGCGACAGTAATGTTGATTTCTCCAGCCTTACCTGTGCTACTTCTCCCCGTATTGCTACCGACCGTTGAGTTTTCCACTAGAAAAGAATTTGCACGAATGTTGATTTTTCCAGCGTCACCTTGACTAAAAGTGCCTGTATTTATACCTGCCCTGTTCGTTAATTCCAAAGAAAGAGCAACATTAATGTTGATTTCTCCAGCCTTACCTGTGCTATTTCGCCGCGTCCGGCTTACAACACCTCCATCTTCAAACCGAAAAGAATTTGCATTAATGCTGATTTTACCAGCGTCACCCGTGCCAAAGGTGTCGGTAGTTATATCTGTATCCTTGATTGCAACAGAGTCTGCGACATTAAGGTTAATTTCTCCGGCTTGACCTGATGCCTCCATCACAGCGCTAGAGACACGCGAGTCTTCAATTCGCAAAGAATTTGCATTCATGCTGATTTTACCCGCGTTACCCGTGCCAAAGGTGTCAGTAACTATACCTGCACCGACAATCATCAATGGACCTTTGACAGTAATGTTAATGTCTCCAGCTTTACCTGTGCTATTTTTTGTCGTTATGCTAGCGAGCGCTGAGCCTTCAATCGCCAAAGAATTTGTACGAATGTTGATATTTCCCCCCTCACCCCTGTCCCATGTCTGAATGCTCGCACTAGACTTATTCTGAAATTTGATGTTGTTGGCATCCAGTTTAATTTGTCCGGCGTTCCCCGAACTGAAGGTGTTAGTGCTGATGTTGGACTGATTGAAAACTATAGAGTCGCCAACAATGCTAATTTCTCCGCCATTTTTATCACCAAGCGTATCAGCTAATAGAATTGATTGCTCTGTGAAATTGATATTCCTACCTGCAACTGCAATAGAACCACTGCCATCTCCTGTGGTATTCACGAATGCTTTACGAGAAAACTGGATGTCTCTAAAACTGGGAGTGCCTTCATAACCCAGCTTCCAACCTTCTTGTACTGGGACGAGATTCACAACCCCATTGCTACCTACACTGCCGATTTCAACACGTCCTGCTTCTGAGGTGAGTACGCCACCTTCAACAGAGACATTACCTCCTACAAGTGCTAAGGTTTTTCCCGGTTCCACTCGCAATCCCGTAAAACTTGTGTTAATTCTGCCACGGGGTCCTGGCTTGGTTAGGTCCTGATAGTCAATTTCGTGTCCTGGTCCTTGTACCTGAATCGTTCCCGGATTGCTCCCCATACCCAATCCCACAGGCGCGGTGATCGTCAACAGGGGTTTATCTTGTGATGATGGCACCGCACCGAAAAAGCTACCATCAGGAAACTTGAAACTGCTTGCAGTCGTTGCCAAAAACGAGCCGCCAATATTTAAACTGGCATTCGGTCCAAAGATAATTCCGTTGGGATTCATCAGAAACAGGTTCGCTGTACCATTGGCTTGAATCAAACCATCAATATTAGAAATAGACTTACCCGTCACCCGACTAATAATGTTTTGAATGTCAACAGCATTATTAAAGTAAGCCGTACTCCCAGTGGGTACAGAAAACTGCTCAAAACTGTGGAACAGATTGCTTCCTGCTTGGGTTCCACCAGTGATATTGAAAATGTTACTCTCTCTTGTGACACTGGAATTATTAGGTAGAGTGCCATCGGGGGTAATTTGAGCAATTGCACAATTTGCACTCCAAACGCTGATACTCCCTATCGCAATACCTAAGAACCAACCACAACGAATACGACCTAAACCCGACATTGCACCCCCTAGCTGCATAGCAGTTGCATTTCTTGTTTAGTTAAGCATATTTACTTAACCCAAACCCTATATAAAACGCGAAAACCTGGTCAACGGTGACCAGGTTTTTTAAAAGGTTCGTAGTGATCAAACTGCTTTTATCGTTAAAAAATGTAAACGGTCAATGACTAGGGTGGACAAAAACACTAACAAACTCAGCATACGTTTGTTTTTCCGCTTTGGGATTTGGCTTCGCCTCGCAACCAGGGCGCTGTGCCACTTATCATCATACTTATGCCGACGTTTGCTCGGGCTACTGACGGGAGACACCGGGTCATTTGCCCTTTTCAGTTTGGTTGTGCCTTGTTTGGTGTCCTATCTATAAGTTATCACCCCAATATGGAATTGCAAGCGGTTGTTAACCTAAGTTAATAAGTTGTAGAACTTCTCAATAAGGAGTAAATCCATTCAAAATTCAAAATTATTTTTTGAACGCCGTACAGAGATGAATTTTGAATTTTTCTACACCTCTGTCTAAATCACCAATTCCACATAACTGAGCCATCGTCCAAATGGTCGGTGACAATACGCCCAATGGCATCAATTTCTTGAAGATCGTCTGTAGAAAGTTGAACAGAAGCAGCTTGGGCGTTTGCGATCGCTTGTTCGGGATGACGCGCCCCGGCTATTGCACTCGTCTGTGGTTGGGCGATGAGCCATGCTAGCGCTAACTGAGCAAGGGTACAATGATGGCGATCGGCAATGGGGCGCAGTTTTTCTAAAGCTTGTTGGGCACGTTCAAAGTTTTCTCCCTGAAACAGCTTATTTTTGGCGCGGTTGTCTTCTGGGTCAAATTTGTGACCAGCTCCAAATTTCCCTGTCAACAATCCCTGAGCTAAAGGTGAATAAGCAATGATGGTAATCTGGTTTTCAATACAATAAGGCATTGCATCGTTTTCTACAGACCGCCAGAACAAAGAATAGGGAGGTTGTAAGCTATCAATACGTCCGTACTGAGATGCTTCTTCCAATTGAACACGGGAAAAATTGGAAACACCAATAGCCCGAATTTTCCCTTGCTCTTTCAGGTGGTTAAGAGCGCTCATGGTTTCTTCAATAGGGACAAGTTCAGAATTGAACTCGCCAGAGGGCCAATGAATTTGGTAAAGGTCTATGTGGTCAGTTTTGAGGTTTTTGAGGGAGCGTTCACAAGCCTCAATCACTTGGTCGTACTTGAGATGGTTGGCAAAAACTTTCGTCGCGTACTCCACTTGATGGCGAACATCAGATAAAGCTTCAGCAACAATGCGCTCCGAGTGCCCGTCACCATAGACTTCAGCGGTGTCAATTGTCGTAATACCAGCTTCAAATGCGGCTCGTATTGCTTTAATCGAGTCAGTGTCCTCAACCCCCACCCACGCTTTTTTACCAGCTTGCCAAGTCCCCATAAGGATAGGCGTGATTTGTACGTCCGATGTCCCCAAGTGTCGCTTTTCCATGCTTAAATCCCGAAAGTAATGCCTTTTTAATATTACGCAACTAATCTCAACGCACTACAGTAACTGGTGTTCCAATGTTCACTTGAGAGAATAATTCCTCAATATCCTTGTTGTACATGCGAATACAACCGTGTGAGGCTGCTTTGCCTACTGACTGAGGATTAGGGGTGCCATGAAAGCCAATCCAATTTTTACCGTTTGTCCAAAATCCAATCCAATACCGACCAAGAGGATTTTCAGGGTCTCCTCCTGGAATGGCTATACCTTTTTTCAAAGGGTGTATCCAAGTAGGATTTACTAACATTTCACGGACTCGAAAATTGCCAGTTGGGGTTTCCCAATCTCGGCGACCTACGGCAATTGGATAACTTTTAATTTGGGTTTTTCCTCGATAGAGGGTTACTTCACGGCGGCTAAGACTTATCTTTAGGTACATCGGTTGAGGAACTAAATCATCGATATAATAATTTGTCGGTACAGTAACTGAATTGTTTAAGGAATTATTATCATCCAAAGTTTTCTCAGCAGCTAACGATATTTGAGGACTTGAATAGAAACCAAATGCACAAATTAAAAGAGCTAGCCTGACTGATTGCTGGAGTTTCATATGAGTTTCATAAATAATCTGCAATCAATTATTTAGTATCCAAATACATTAGCATTTTGTTAAACATCTATCTTGAGACTAATTATTATAAAAATTACTCCTAATAGGCAGTAAAAGCTTACCACGAGTTATCAGGAGTAATTTCGGTAGTCTCTCTAAGAAAATTGTCAAAGTTTGTTGCCGTAAAAATCGAACCGATTGACAACGCATTTCATATTTCTCGCTGCTATTGTTGTTAGCAGCCAGCATTTGCAATTAAGCAACCAGAGGCACTACAGTTAACAAGCTTGGCAGCCTGTGTAAATCTAGGAAATTCCCTTAGAATCTACCACAGCGCTCTGACGCCTCCACCATTTCCACCAGTATTTTGTCCCCCTGTTGTGCCGGTTCCACCAGTATTTTGCTGGGTTCGAGTGCGAACACCATTTTGATTTTGCTGTGTTTCGGTAGTGTTGTTGTATTGATAATATTGCTGCGTTCTGGTGGTGCCATCATTTTGATATTGCTGCGTTCTGGTGGTGCCATCATTTTGATATTGCTGCGTTCTGGTGGTACCATCATTTTGATATTGCTGCGTTCTGGTGGTACTATTATTTTCATTAGTACCATCATTTTGATATTCTTGCGTTCCGGTGGTGGTATCATTTTGATTCTGATATTGCCGCGTTCCGTCGGTACTAGTGCCACCATTTTGCACTGTTCCGCTGGTCGAATCACCCGAGGATTGCCCTCTTTGGGAGGCTTGGGAGTATAAGGTGCCTTCTGGGGCTTCACTAATTACCGTGCTTCTGGAGCTGGAATTGGTTAGTGCAAATGCTGGGAGACTGAGTAAAGCACTGGCACTAGCAACTCCGACGAGGCTAGCAAGCGTTTGGAAGAATTTTTTACTGTTGTTTCTGTTCATTTGTATCTCCTGAAGTTGAAGCTGAAAGACTTTTAATGTGCTAAGTTATTTGCTGAAATTTGGACAAAATATTGTGGCACTTCTGAACTGGAATGAATTCACTATGTCAGTCAGAAGTATTTAACTTGATGTTGATATTTCTCTTTAAAAGTTAACTCTGTTAATTTTCTTGCTCCTCTGCCTAAAGCATAGTCTCATATTCAACAAGCTTGTACTTGAGAATACATTTTTTTTGAAATCAGCCTTGTTTTTACTAACTTAAAGCAGTTGATTTTAAGAAAAAATATGCTAAGAATTTCGGTATTCAATAGGTTATAGCAATCCGGTTTTATTTTTGTGAAAGTGCCTGCGCTTTGCGCTTAAAAATCTAAGTATCTCAGGGTGGGCAATGCCTACCGTATCTGAGTTATATCTGGGTTTTGGTGAGCATTGCCCACCCTACGTGTATTTCAAAAATCCTTGGAGGAGCCCTATATATTTAAAAATACGATTAAAAGCGTAAAATTTAGATATATTGTTAATTTTTGATTGTTACAGCGCTTATTCTTATGATTAGACTACAAATCTTCGGGTGTTCCTTGCCCATAAAAGCTTATCTAACGGATATTTAAGATATTCGTGAGGCAAGGAACACGTTAGAGAAAACCGTTGTAAGTAGTAATAGCATGGTTGGCAAAAACTCTCGTGGCATACTCCACTTGATGGCGAACATCAGATAAAGCTTCAGCAACAATTCGCCTTGAGTGCCCGTCACCATAAACTCCAGCGGTGTCGATTGTCGTGATACCAGCTTCAAATGCTGCTCGTATTACTAATCGAGTCAGTGTCCTCAACTCCCACCCATGCTTTTTTACCAGCTTGTCATGTCCCCATGAGAATAGGCGTGATTCTCACATCCGATCTACCCAGCCTTCGCTTTTCCATAATTATTCCTTAACTGTTCCTTAATTCATTTCCTCAGGCAGTGACCTAGTGTATCGGTCTTGGTTTCAAATTAAATCAGAGTTACAGTAGATGCTTATGCAAGAACTGACTATGACGAATCATGCACTCAAAGAATGGGCTGTTGCTATCAATGCCTTGGAAACAGGTAAAACAATTATGCTCCTCCGCAAAGGTGGTATCCACGAACGGAATGGACGCTTCCAAGTAGCCCACGAGCAGATATTGCTTTACCCAACGTTTGAACATCAACAGCCTTTCTTGCTCAAACCCGAGTATGCCAATCTCGTCGTTCCGGTGACATCTGGTTGGCATCCAGAAACAGTCCGGATCACCAGTTGGGCTGAAATTACGGATATTTTCCCAGTTAGTGATGAGTCAATAGTCAATGCTTTACTTCCGTTCCATATCTGGAATGAGTACTTTATTAGCGATCGCCTCAAATGGAAACCGCGTCAGCCACTGTATATTCTCCTGCTGCGGACTTACAAACTCCCCCAAGAGCAGGAAATTCCCTATCGCACCGAATATGGCGGGTGTAAGTCATGGATTGATTTGGCTCAACCGATTTCACGGCAAGGAGCACAACCAGTTTTGTCTGATTCAAGATACACCCAATTAGTCGCCCAAATTCGCAACATCGTTACCGATAAGCTATATGCCTCATCCATATAAGGTATAACTATCTAAAAAAGTACTCAAACATACATACATTTTTGTGAACCACAGATACCATTGGCTAAACGTAGAAGCTTGCTGCGTTTATTTCTGTACCCTTTCGTTTGTAAGGTGTCTACATCTTACGTTTGCGTTGAATTCTGTTACGTGTGTTGAGGTTAACAGTTGTGAAGGATAAAAAAAGTACCCCACAAGGGTGATGTACCTCTTGACATCGGTCTGCGATTATGCATTTAAAAGCGAAATAAAATACATGAGGAGTTTGCCATGTATCGACGAATGTGCTGGTTATCAAAGTCTGGCGACAACGGGGAAAAAGTTTTGCACTTGCAGACTGCACCTAATGAACCTTGGCGTCCTTACACAGCTTTTGGGCAATATGCAGTTCCAGATTACGAAATACCAGGCGGTTCCAAGGGCTGGGCAACTTACCAAAAACTGTTAAAAGCAGGCTGGACTTTGATACATACTGCAAGAGCAAACGAGTTCTCTCCATCAGCGACTTCAGTTCAGTCATGAGAAAGATAGAAGATAGAAAATAGAAAACTTTCTTCACTCTTGAGTTTTCACTTTTCACTCTTTATAAACCTCTGGGGGAACCTTCTCCACGTGGATCGGCTGCACCTTCTAATGTTCCATCAGGTGCGACGACAATCGCGTTAATATTACCCCAAGGCTCAGTTTGCTTAATTTTATGTCCCCGACGCTGCAAGTCTGCAAGGGTGAGAGCATCCAAACCAAGAGGTTCCACTCTTAACTCATCTGGTAACCACTGATGATGTATGCGGGGTGCAGAAACAGCCGCGCCAGCATCCATATTGTATTCCAGTACATTCAAGATCACTTGCAACACTTGGGTGATAATGGTACCACCACCAGGCGCACCCACAGCCATCCGCAGGCGACCATTTTCCGTGACAATTGTGGGAGTCATGCTAGATAAGGGAGTTTTGCGTGGTGCGATCGCGTTCGCTTGATTCCCTACAAGTCCAAATGCATTTGGGACTCCGGGTGCTGCTGCAAAGTCATCCATCTCATCATTAAGTAGAATACCAGTTCTTGGCACCACAACGCCAGAACCAAAACCGTAGTTTACCGTGAAAGTTAAACTCACAGCATTGCGCTGTTCATCGACAACCGTAAGATGACTCGTTTCGGGCGATTCATATCGAGTGGTGCGCAACCCCACCCCTAACCCCTCCCCGCACGCGGAGAGGGGAAGAAATAGTCGCGATCTGGGTTTGCACAGACTCTGTTGGGGGGTGAGGTGCTGCAATAATTGAGGGTAATGAAGCGAATTTGATGTAAACTGCTGTAATATCTGCTTATCTGCTGGCTTAACCTCAGTTGAAGGTGTAGCCCTTTGCATATTGATTTGTTGACGCCGTTTTTGAGCGTAGGCAAGGCTGATAAGTGGTGCTACAGGGACTTTGACAAAATCTGGATCGCCTAAAAGTTGCGAACGATCAGCGTAAGCAATTTTCATAGCTTCCACCATCAAGTGCAAGGCGTCTGGGTGGTGCCATCCTAAAGATTTTAAATCGGTGTTACCGATAATATTTAAAATCTCTAATAGGTGAACGCCTCCTGATGAAGGTGGTGGCATTGAGCAAATTTTAGCATTGCGGAAATTGCCACATATTGGAGTGCGCCATACTGGTTTGTAAGATTTTAGATCGTCACGAGTGATTAAACCACCCTTTTTTGTCATGTCGGAGGCGATCGCCCGGGCAATATTTCCGGTGTAGAAACTTTGGGGGTTTTTAGCAATTTCTGCCAAAGTTCGTCCTAAATCACTCTGTACCAACCTTTCCCCAGGACCAAAAAATTCACCGTTGCGAGTAAAAATTGCTCGTGCTGCTGGATTATCCAGAATCACCTGCTTGCGATTCTCGTAGAATTTTATAGAACGCCAAGTCTGCTGTTGAGAGACGATGAAACCATCTTTAGCCAGAGCGATCGCAGGTTGCACCACTTCTTGCCAACGCAGCTTACCATAACGACGATGGACTTCATACAATCCAGCCACTGTCCCTGGTGTCGCTGCAGCCAAATAACCGTTTACACTTGCATTTGGACGCACTTTGCCTTGTGCATCCAAATACATATTTTTTGTAGCTTTTAGCGGTGCGCGTTCCCGAAAGTCCAACGCCTGGATTTCGCCAGTTTTCGGCTGATGCAATAGCAAAAACCCACCGCCACCAATTCCCGCTGAAAAAGGTTCTACCACAGAAATTGCAAAGGTGGTTGCTACTGCTGCATCAACTGCATTGCCACCCTTGCGTAACATCGTCATCCCTGCTTCACTTGCCAAGGGATGCGCTGAGACTACCATCGCCTTTTTCGTACGTAGGGGTGAGACAACAAAGGCGAATGCTGCTTTGTGGCTGCTAAACAGCAATAGAGAGAAACACAGATAAAGTAAAGACCCTGAAAACCGCGTGTATCGGTCAAAAACACGCATTTTATATCTCCAAATTATTTTTAATCTTGAGACTCTTCAGAGATAGGTTCCGATTCGGTTTCCGGCTCAGTTTTGACATTGGCTTTCGGCTTCACGGGTTTCGGTCCACGCGCTAAAGCAGGATTAACCGGTTGCCTAGATTCATCCCCAAAGGATCCTCTTTTGCCTTTACCCTTTGAGCGCTCATCACTTTGCTTTGAGCTTTTGCGATTGGATTCAATACGAGGCACAGAATCCGAATTTTCTAAATCGTTGTCAGTACCTGCTTTGGGCTGACGATCAGATTTCTTGATTGGGGGTTCTACCATTGTTAATTTTTTTGATTTTATTTGTATAGTACATCACTTTCGTAATAACTGTTCTGGGCCCAAGGAAGCGCTTACAAGACTGGACTCATCACCTCGCCCGTAAATACGGCTTTCTTACCGAAAATTGGATCAGAGGGCAAATTTAGACAGGATCGATCTAAAGGATCATCTTAGCTTTTTTTTGAGGGCTAAACCCATATCTAGAGTACCAAATGCCATTAAAACTTTTTTGTTCAATGCCGTTGTATGCGACCATCTTCCATATGAACAATGCGATCAGCAATATCTAGGATACGGTTATCGTGGGTCACAAGTAGCACAGAGCAGCCCTCTTCTTTTGCAAGGCGCTGGATAATATCAACAACATCTCGACCGGTTTTGCTGTCCAGCGATGCAGTGGGTTCGTCTGCAAGTAATAATCTAGGTTGAGCAACCAAAGCACGAGCGATCGCCACCCGTTGCTGTTGTCCTCCTGAAAGATTTGCGGGGTAGCAGTCCACCTTATCACTCAATCCCACTGCTTGCAGTGTTGCGACAGCTCGTTGTCGATACTGCTGTTTAGGAATTTCCTGGTGCAGTTTCAGGGACATACGGACATTACCATAAGCAGTTAGGCATTTCAGTAAGTTGTGGTGTTGGAAGATAAAACCAATTTTGTTGCGGACTTTAGTGAGTTGTCCTTTACTGATACCCCGTAGTTCTTTACCAAGGACTTTTAGATTACCCTCCTGCACAGAACGCAATCCTCCAATTAAGGACAATAATGTTGTTTTACCACTACCAGACGGACCAGTGAGGATAACAATTTCTCCTGGGTAAATATCCAAATTCACATCACTCAGCACGGGTTTACGCAATATCCCTTGACCGAAAGCGTGGTTAACATTGCAGACTGCTACGGTAGGTTCCATAAGTTGGACTAAATTATTGGACTAGGAATTAAGTTTGTACTCGGACTGACACCAGGACGCAGATTATGCCAATTCAGTTCTATTCCTCATATAGCTACATCCAAGTCAGATAGTCAATTTGAAGGGTAGGTGATAAAAGTGCAATGTTTGCTACCGAAAGTTAAACAATCCTTCCTTTGGTGGAGGATTATATCATTTCTTTAGATAGAACCGTTTGTAAAATACAGAAGTTATTTTGATAATACTTTAAAAGTCAGTTTTAAAACTAACACCAGGGTTTGTATTCAGTCGTAATTCTACTTAAAAAAACTTTGAAATTCTTTGCATCTACATTTTTCAATTTACTATAACAATTCCATTAAGACATATGACCGATAATAACAAAAGTCACGATGAAGTTCCGCGAGAAAATTATACCGATAGTAACGGAAATACTCACAGCAAGGTAACGCCAACCAGTGAAGCGGTTAATAATGGTAGAGTGAATTCTCAGTCGTACCAAAGTGGTTATCTCCACGGTCGAGAATCTGAGCGCAACTATCAGCAGGAGGAACTAGCACAACGAGATAATGACAACACGACTCGTGGATTGTTGTTAGGCTTTTTTATTGCCATAGTAGCAGCGTTGGCTGGCAGTGCCATTTGGTACATGAATCAACACGATCAAGGTGTAGATAATACCGTTACACCAACAGAGGTTCCTGCACCGACTAACAGCGCATCTCCCAGTCCATCTCCTGTAGCTACTCAAAGTCCTCAACCCCAAACAACAATCATTGAAAGAACTAGGGAAGTTCCAGTTCCAATCCTAGTTCCTCAACCAAAGGCGTTATCAACACCCACTCCTACGACACCTAACATCAAGATCACTGTTCCGCCCCAAGCGCCTGCAGCTAAACCAACTTCTTCTGCAAAACCAACCACGCCCACGCCATCGGCAAGCTTAAACAGTGGTATTTCTAGTGAACAGACAGGTACTAATACCACCACCTCCACGACTGTTCCTACAACATCACCAAGCGATAGCAGTACAGCGACTCCTTCTGGAGAGGGACAAAATCAATCTGATGTCACGCCCAGTAGCGGTTCTTCTGCTGGTGGAAACAATACTCAAAATAGTTTGTCTCAGTAAAACCTCGTAGATTCATTCTCTCATTAGGGACTAGTAACGTTTGAGGAATCAGGCTCCAGCGAAGCGTTATACCGTTTCACAAAAATCCTGATGCTGATTATCCCTCGACTTGTTGAAGTCGGGGAATTGTCAATTAAAACACATCTGCAGGATCGGCGGAACGAAGTTTTCCTGTGGCGATCGCACCTGATACGGCACACATAACTAGAGTCAGAATAAATACCTGAATGGCAACACTCACCTTCATGGTTAAAGGAATTCTTGTGAGTGTAACCAGCAATTGATAGATCCCCACTGAAGCGATAAAGCCGGGGACAAACCCCATGACACCAAGAATGATCGCTTCCTGAAGTACCACCATAAGCAGCGAGCGATCTGAATAACCCATTGCTTTGAGTGTGGCATACTCAGATAGGTGGTCGCTGATATCAGCGTAAAGGACTTGATAAAGGATGATGACACCGACGACAAAACCTACAATAGTACCGAACTTCAGGATGACTCCCTCGGGCTGTGATGCATGGAATTGCTGTTCTCGTTGAATCAATTCCTCACGAGTCAGCACAGCAACATCTTTGGGAAGGCGATCGCGCAATTTTGCTTGCACTGTTTCTTTGTTTGCTCCTTTTTCTAGAGTCAAGACTCCTATCCTGACTTGTTGGAGACTATTTTGCCCATTCCGTTGAGCATAATTCCAGTCACTGATGATGACATTACCTTTATCATTCATGGTGCTGCCCATATTGAAAAGCCCAACAACATAGGTGCGGTGATTGTCCATGATAGTTGGTAACTCTTCTTTCTTGCCAAGCAGTTTTGGGATATCTCCAAGAGATGATTGGGATAGGCGATCAAACAATACAGCATCTGGGATTGCCAATTTTGCCAACTGCTGATTAACTTCTGGCATATTCAGTACGGCAGGTTGGGCAGGATTGAAGGCAATTATCCTGACTTCGTTACCAAAAAGACGCGAACGTGGGCGTTTTCCTTTGGCAATATAACTCTCTCCAGAAGAAGATAACTGATTGGGATTCACCCAATTCGCCCTACCTATATATACAGGGCTAGCAGAAGCGACACCTTCTACAGCTGCTGCTTGATAAAGGTAAGCACGTGGAAAAGAGATTCTAAACAGTAAACTTGGGCTGAAAGACGATACTAACAGCAAATCACCAGCCAAACTTTCATGAAGTTTGGTTGATCCATCTGTCAGCATAGCCAGAAGCCCTAGCTGGCTAAACATCAGGATGTTGGCAAAGCAAACGCCTGTCGTTGCAACAGCAAGGCGAACCTTTTGATGAGACAATTGCGCCCAAGCAAGGGGAGTCTCGAAGTCAAAATTCTTGAAGAATGATTTCAAATAGGGAAATTTCATCTGTGTCCATCTGTGTCCATCTGTGGTTCATTATTTCTTTGATGTTTTGAAATCTCGTCCTTACTTAGAATCAGTATCAATTTTGACTCTTACCTGCATACCTGTTAAAGCGGCTACTTTCGGACTATCCTGTGGGTTAAGGCGGATTTTCACTTCCACAACACGAGCATTGACATCATTAGTTGGGTTACTCTGGTCTTGATTAAGACGCGTTTTGCCAATTTGTAAACCAATTTCGTCAACTTTACCCCGAATATCGCCGCCAAAGCCGCCATATTCACTCGTAACTATAGCTTGCTGCCCGGGACGCACTTTGACAATATCAGTTTCGTAGACTTCGGCGATCGCATACATTTGGTTTGTCCTTCCCAATTCTGCTATCCCTTGTTGGGTACTCACCAGTTCTCCAACGCGGGTGTTGATTCTCAAAATTTGTCCAGAAATCGGTACTCGCACTTGGGTGTTGTCCAATTCAGCCTTTCGTTGTTCCACCTGAATCAGGGCTTGTTCTAATTCAGCTTTGGCAATTTCTACATCGACTGGGCGAACTTCTTGCAATTTCGCCAAATTCGCTCGTTCTTTAGCAAGTTGTGCCTGTAAAGTCGTCTTAGTGTTTTCTAACTCTGCTTTGTTTTGTGCAAGAATTGCTGTAGCCTTGTCAAACTCTTCTTGTGCATTATCTAGGTTAGAGGTACTGATAGCTCCTTCTTTTGACAAAGCAAGGTTACGCCGATATTTCAGCTGAGCATTGCGCAGAGTTGCTTCAGAAGAGGCGATCGCTGCTTCTCTCTGTTTCGTTTCAGAACGAATGCGAGCCTCTAACTCAGCAATAGCCGCACGTTGGGCAGCAATTTCTCCTTCTTTTACGTCTCCCTGCTGGATTTTCAGCAACTGCGCCCGTTTAATAGCAACATTTGCCCTAGCATCCCTCAGCTGTTGTTCAGCTCTATCTTTTCCCTGAAGGATGGCAATGATTTGATTTGCTTTGACAAAGCCGCCTTCCTTTACCAAAATTTGGTTAACGCGGCTATCCTGCGCATTTGCTACTGAAATCTTGATCACGTCTCCTTCTGGGATTAACTTACCAAGAGCAACAACCCGAGTGGTAGAACTGGGATTTGCTGCAGAAGGAGTTTCAGAAGTATTATCCTGTGCCTGGGTTGTACCACCGCAGGCAGTAGACAAACCGAGAAGGCTGAGAATAACTGTGTAACTCACCCACTGGCGAAAACCGAAAGATACACCTCGGCTGAATCCATGTTGGGGCTGAACCATAATGATAGCGGTTCTCGTGTGGATACAATAATAACTCGGGTGTGGAAAAACGAATAATCTATTGAACTGGGGATTGGGGATTGGGGATTAGGGACCCTTAAACTGGGAGGATTATGAACAGACAAGTTAGACTCAAAATGCATCTTTGAAGTTCCCATAAGGAATATTACTTATTGTGCATCTGTCGAAAGGCAGAATAGACTATTGCACTTCTGCCTTCAACCTTTAACTTCGACTGACAAATACAAATCCCCGTGTCTTACCAGAAACTGAATCAGGCGTTGCCATAGCCTTCCATAAATCCGCTGTTTTCACCCAAATCGGGGGATACTTGTAACGAGCAACATCCATGATTAAAAACCTATCTGTTTTCTCGTTGTATGCTGCTATGGGCGAGATATGCCCGCCTTTTTGTTGCCCAATTTCTTTACGTAAATAATTAATTATGACGAAATTAGCTGGCTGTTTCAAATTTTGTGAAACCAATTTTCTAAAATCTTCTAGGTTAGTGTCAGCAGCGTGGTAAACTTTGACCTTAACACCATAACTAGCCAACAATTGCCCTATCTGCTCTAGCGTCATACCCATACGAGAAACAACTTCGGGTGGTAACACTTTTCGCGTCGCTTCGTTACTAAAAAAGTTTTCTTGAGTAAACACACGATAAGGAGAATACTGGGGCGTATCTGGTGCAGGAACTTGCAACCCATTCAACACCATAACAATGCTAGCAACTCCACAATATGCCTGATTGTTTTGCGTGATAAACTGCATACTGAGTGGAAAAAAATCTTCCCTCGATTGACTTTGAACAAATAATTTTTCACCTTCAGGCGAATTGAAAGCAATCAAATTTTGTGGCAGAGTTAATGTTTGAGCAAAGACACTTCCACCAGCAACACAAGCGCCTATTATCAAAGTCTTTAAAGGAAATCTGATAACTTTCATTAAAATATTATTCATAAATAATTTTTTGGAAAAATATATAATATGATATGTTCTCAAGAATCAATAGAATAAAAAATGTAATATTTTTTTGCAAGATTCATGGTATATGGATATTTTGAACCACAGATGGACACAGATGCACACAGATAATTTATCGGTGTTCATCTGTGTCCATCTGTGGTTTCATTTTCATAAATTTGATTTTTGCACTCTTGTCTAATCAATGATCTGTTAGCCCCACACATCCTTCATCCCCAGCATCCGTCATAAAATGCATTGCCAACTTTACGTCTTTACATCTTGTCGTGAGGCTAAACCCTTAGCTTTGCGAAACTCGCTGACAACTTCTTTAACATCACGTAACTCGCCCTCAACCAAATAGTTCAATTGGCGCATTTCGTCTGCCGAAATTCTTCCACCAAGTTGGGCGATCGCCTTCCTAACTTCCGGGTACTTTTGCAAAGTTTCTTTCCGTAGAATTGGAGTCGCTTGATAAGGTGGGAAATACTGCCTATCATCCTTAAGCACAACTAAACCCAAGCGAGAAATTTGCCCATCAGTCGAATTACCATTTATCATATCTACTTGCTTTTGTAGAATCGCCCGGTATATCAACCCCAAATCCATAATCCGAGGAGATTTTGCAAAGCGCAAACCGTAACTTTTAGACAATCCAGGAAAACCATCTTCCCGTTCTATAAATTCATAGCCAAAACCACCACGCCATTGAGGTGTATATTGAGCAGCTTCCGAAAGAGTTTTGATATTATAACGATTTGCATCTTCACCGCGTATAATCATTGCAAAAGTGTTTTCAAAACCCAACGACTCCATCACTTCCAGATTGAACTGTTGAGCGTAAGCTTCTTTTAAGCGCTGATAAACTTCTTTTGGATCATTAATTGCTTTTTGTTTTAAAATAACAGTAAAAGCCGTACCCGTGTACTCAACATAAGCATCAATTTTGCCAGCAGTAATCGCTTGATGAGTGACTAACGCACTCGTAAAGCGAAGACGCTGAACTTTTAAATTGGTTGTTGCTTCGATTTGCTGTGCTAAAAGTTCGCTTAAAATATCTTGTTCAGTAAAACCTTTTGAAGCAACGGCAATATCACCACCACCACCGCCACTTGTGCTGGGGTTACAACTGGCAATTCCCAGTACTAAGGCAAAAGTTAAAAGGAAAAAGGCAAAAAATCTCTTCATTTATCTCTCTTTCTCCTCCTCGGCTTCCTCTGCGGTTTATTAATGACAACGCACCCTATTTTTTTGTAATTTTAAATTTCCCTTCCAACCAACCAATCGCAAAATCAGCAAGCAAAGCAATCACTGCTGCAGGAATCGCACCAGCTAAAATCAACTGATTATTCACCGCTGAAATACCTCGAAAAATCAACTCCCCTAAACCACCAGCACCAATTGCTGCAGCAATCGTGGCAATTCCAATCGCAATCACCGTCGCCACCCGCACTCCTGCCAAAATCACACTTAGCGCCAAGGGAATCTCCACTTGAAGCAAGAGTTCTTTATCAGTCATTCCCATTCCCCGCCCAGCTTCTATAATGGCTGAATCCACACCAGTAATACCCGTGTAAGTGTTACGAATAATTGGTAATAGAGAATACAAAATCAGGGCAAAAATTGCAGGGTTTGCTCCAATTCCGCCAATGACAGGCACAGGGATAAGCAAGCCAAACAGCGCCAAACTGGGAACGGTTTGCATAATATTCGCAATCCCGAGAATTGGTTGACGGAGATTCTTCTGTCGGGTAATTAATATACCAAGTGGAATACCTATAACAGTGGCAATCCCGATAGAAATCGCTACAAGTAGCAAGTGTTCTAGAGTGCGTTCCAGGATTTCCGGGGCATATTTTATTAAGAAGAAGTCAGTGATGTTCATATAGCTGGCTTAAGACATTGGAGAAATGCGAGGGCTTCTGGATGTTGAGAATGCAAAAATTCATTGGTTGTACCTAACACTACTAATTCTCCCCCATCCATTAACCCAATTCTCGATGCCAAGACAAATGCTTCTTGAATATCGTGAGTGACAAACACAACTGTTTTCCCCAGTTCCTGCTGTAACCGTTTAAATTCTTGTTGCAGTTCCAACCGCGTAATGGGATCGAGTGCGCCAAACGGTTCATCCATCAATAATACTGGCGGATCTGCTGCAAGCGCCCTTGCCACACCAACCCGTTGCCTTTGCCCTCCTGAAAGTTCATGTGGATATCTTTGAGCAAATTTTTCTGGATCTAAACCAACTAAATGCAGCAATTCATAAACTCGCGTTTTAATTTGTTTGGGTTTCCAACCTTCTAAAGATGGAACTAAACCTACATTGCGTTCCACTGTGAAATGAGGGAATAAACCCGTTTCTTGAATGACATAACCAATCTTGCGCCGCAGTTTAATTTCATCCCATTGAGCGGTGGGAATGCCATCAAATAACACCTCGCCTTGTGTGGGTATAAATAGGCGATTGATTAATTTCATTGTCGTGGTTTTGCCGCTTCCACTGCGCCCTAGTAATATCAGTGCTTCCCCCCGATGGATAGAAAAATTGAGGTTTGATACTAAAGGGCGGTTGTTACGGCTAAAGGTAACATTGTGGAATTCGACAGCGATTTGGTTATCCTGTGGCATAGGTAACTTACAAGCTGGTTTTATGTCATTATCTGCTGAATTTTGCCATTATGCGTTAAGCTTATGCTTTGGCTGATTAATAAGAGAGCAACGCTTGGAGCCGATGTAGCTCCTGTACTTCTGTGAATTCATTAGCCGACAGCGACGAATACGGTTGTTATGACACATAGATAAGGAAAGCCAATTAGGTGTTCAGTATTTGCACTCTTGTGTTGAAATATCATCCCTAGTTGATGAAATATTTGCACTTCATACTTAGGTAATAGAGTTTCAAATGCGAGTTGCAAAATAACAGGCAAACAACTTTTCAGTAAAATTTCGGATGGAAATAGAACATAAGTAACACTAGATTGTTATGAAATTTCTTATGAAGTTACCGGAAGATGGACATGAAATTGCAAGCTATTTTCATGAGCGCAGCCGTCACTGTTGCCGTATTCACAGGGTTAACACTGAGCCATCAGCAGTCTGCTCAAGCTCAAGGTGCTAATATTAATGCTAATGTTGATACTAATGTTGTTGATGCTAATGCTTGCGTTGGAGTATTGGGAGGAAACTGCGCACAAGTTCCCACTCCGGCTCTACTGCCAGGTTTAATTGGTTTAGGCGTGGGCTTACTACGCAAGCGCAAGGCTAAGGAGGCTGAGGTTGATATCTAAAGTTTCTTACAGCTAAGTACCTGGACTGTTATGTCGTCCCGCTTAGGCTCACTAGCTATAAGTCATAAATGATGGCACTTTTAAGGCAAAACTTTGACTAGAGAGCCATCATTCTTATTTATCTGTCAATTGGGTTCTACCTAGCTGATAAGGCAGGAAGTCTTTAGAGCAACGTGGAAAAGCTCTTAGCATACTACTGACAGCAGTTAGCGGGGAGATAGCATTGCTGCTTGAGGTTATCTCCGGAGATTATACCAATGCATAGAATCCCAGTGCTGTAAAAATGTGGTAAAAGGTAGGCAATATGGGTCGGCTGTTGTTGTTTAAAAGCCCAAGAACTGCTCACAATTGGATAGTTCTATGTGGTCTTGTAGTAGGTTTGTGTTACCTGCCTGCTTGGTTAGGGATTCTACTAAAATTAGTTGTTCACGGTGTTGCGTTTCCTTTACTTGTCTTTGGAGCTGCTTATCTAGCAATACAAGAGCTATGGCATCAGCGAAACCAACTGGCTAAGCTAATTGCTCCTGTCGAACAGAGGCGACTAGGACACATCGTAATTCTGACTAGTGTAGGTCTTTTTGGGTTCTGTCGTTTCGCCTTCTGGTCACAGGCTCTACTGTGGTTTTTGGTCTTAGTTGGGATTGCTTTAAGTTCTTGGGGTGTAAGTTTCTTCAAAAAGTACCCGCAGCCTACCTTCTTGATACTTCTAAGCATACATCCAACACCAAATTATCTCATAGATTATCTATGGATATCCGTTAATTCCCACAAGACTCTAGAGCACTTGGTGGCTTGGAGTGGTAGTCTAGGACTTCAAGCTATAGGTCAGTCAGCGACTTCAACTGATAATATTATCTATTTAGGCACAGGTGCAATCCAGGTAGAGTGGGGTTGTACTGGCACTGATATGGCTATTACTATGGCTGCAACTAGCTTGTTATTGGGCTTAATTTTTAAGCAAAACTGGGTACAAACAGTAGGATTAGTTATTTTAGGAATTGTTCTGGCTTTTGTTTTGAATCTACCCCGAATTATGTTGCTAGCGTTTGCAAATACCTTCTGGGGGAAAGAAGCATTTGAATTCTGGCACGGTGGTTGGGGTGAACAAATTTTCTCAACAATTCTGTTCACAATTTACTATTACCTGATGAAGGGTATTTTTTGTGAGCGCTCCGTCAAATCGCAGTTCTGATGCTAGGTTGATGCACATCTAGGACACATTTCATACTTCTATCAAAGCATAGTGGGAGGGTGAGAACCCCTTGCTTAAAAGCCAGGGGATGAAACCCGACACAACAAGTTTTAACTTGTTGTTTCTCTGGTATAATTCTTGAAGGTACTGGGTGGCGACCCATACAGGATATCCATAACTGGACTCCGAGGGTAGAAACGTAGTATGAAGGGCTGTACCACAGTCTGCGGTGGGACGCGTCGTGGACGTAAAACCAAAATGCTTGTGGAGACGGTGAGACCAGCGCTGCGGGAGGGTTTCCCGACAGCAGGCGACTGGCGTTCGCGTAGCGTGCCGAAGGCATACCCGGAGGGTCTGGCGGGGACTGATTTTCAGTCAAGCTTTGAGTCTAAGAAACAGGAATTAAGGTGGAAATGTATGGCTAATGCCTACACTCGAACATCTTTTAAGAATTCTCGTGCATTTATGCCGAGGAGTACGTCAATTAAAAGGCAATACGGTTCAGTGAAGGATTGTTGGTAAAGATTGTACACATGTAGAGACGTTGCATGCAACGTCTCTACATTGACGTGTTTATAATGGTTTTGGTCTTATCTGGACTGTATTGATTTAAAAGGTGTAACAGCGATTGGCTTTGTCAGTGTCGTTTGGGCGATCGCTCCCTGAGTGCCGTAGCGAGTCACTGCGGAGACAGCCGCACTTTCAACTTGCGTATTATTTAACACGTAGGAAGTTTGCCCGACGGGTAAGATATTTGTCGTCCATTCACTTCCTGTTTTAGTCTGCACAACCCACCACCAAACTTTTTGCTGCCCTGTGGGTTTCCAGTTAAGTTGAATTCTGCCTGTAATTGGATCTTTATATATTGTCAGTTCAGGTTTACCTGGTGCTGTGTTATCTAACCACGGCGATGCAGGAACCAATGCTGGTTTTGTGTAAACCTCCTTTGCTAACAAGTCAGAAATTCCGCCACGATTTTGCATCAAGGATTTCATACTGAAGTGAATGTTGCCACCCGCTCCTGAAAAACCCCGCGTCCCCTGAATTTGAGAGAATATTTCGTGAGCATCCCAAGTTTTCGAGGTGTCGTTACCTACGCGGCTCGTGTAAATTCCAGACCAAATATGCCTACCCAAGGAGTTTTGCTCTAGCCACCAGTTCAGCAAAACGGGATAACTTTGATGAGTTTGTGAAATCTTCCAATAAAGTTGTGGTGACAAATAATCTAGCCAGCCGTTCACCAACCATTTTCGAGAATCAGCATATATTTGGTCGTAGGCGTTGAAGGTTTTATTTGCTGTCGCTTGAGGGTAGCCCGGTTTCCAAACTCCAAACGGGCTAATGCCAACTTTCACCCAAGGTTTTTGAGTTTTGACACTTTGATAAAGACGGTGAACAAACGTGTTGATATTTTCGCGCCGCCAGTCACTGCGGCTGAGTGTCCCTCCGGTACGCAGATATTGTTGCCAGCTGAGTTCGTCGGGGAAGTCAATCTGCTTCCCTCCGTCGCGTTCTGGGTAAGGATAGAAGTAGTCGTCAATGTGAACTCCATCTATGTCATATCGGCTAACAACATCCATAATGACTTTTAGAGAGTAGTCCTGAACTGCCGTTTCTCCAGGATCTAGCCACAGAGCCTTGCCATAGTGCTTGACTAACTGTGGTTGAGTTCTGCTAATGTGGTTAGCCGCAATTTCGGATTTTGCGTTTGCTTGACGGGCACGGTAGGGATTAAACCATGCGTGAAACTCCAAACCCCGTTTATGCGCTTCTTCCACTGCAAAAGCTAAAGGGTCATAATAAGGTTCTGGCGCTTTGCCCATTTGTCCAGTTAAGTACTCTGACCAAGGTTCGTAGGGAGATGGGTATAGAGCGTCACAGGCTGGGCGTACCTGAAAGATGACCGCGTTGAGCTTTAATGCTACCGCCCTGTCAAGTATCGTAATGAGTTCTGCCTTTTGCTGGTCGCTGGTTAAGCCGGGTCGAGAGGGCCAATCAACGTTGCCTACGGTAGCAATCCACACACCTCGGAATTCTCTTGAGGGCGGTGTTGGGATGGTATTTTCTGGTTTTTGTGGGATGTCCTGAGATAGGACGGGGGAACTGGCTCCGAGTAACAATAAACTGAGAAGAATCGCTTTAAGGTTCACAAGTGATATTTTTGACAATACAACTGTAAAAGGCTAGTGCCCCCAATCTTGGACTCTAGTTGTGTAGTGTCAGTTCCTATCCAGCAGCGTGAAGTTAATGAGGAGTCAATGAAACCCTTTAGACTTTACATGACTAACCGACGATTGCCATACCATTGACTCAAATCCTGCTCAATTCCTTCAAGGATGGCGATCGCATCCATTATTGATTTTGCATCAACCGCTAAATTAGCAAACACTGACTCAACCCGTTGTTGATAGTTCCGTGGACACAGCGCAAAGCTGTTGGCAACTGCTACCGCGCCTTTCTCATTCAATAAGTACTCTTCATTGAGTGCAAATAATACCTGATTCATACAAGCTACGCTGCGGAAACAACAACCTGCTGCATAGGCAACATCACCGCGTGCAACTGCCTTTTGTGCAATTAACAGTGAAAAACTAATTTCCCAGGCAAAAGTATTAACAGTTGCTTGTTTAAGCTGAATCGGATAGGGAGTTGTCTTAGCCTTTAAAGCGTCTAAAACGCCATCCGGATCGTGAAGTGGCAGACAAATGGCAACTTCACCCATATAAATAGAGGACACAAAGCCATGGGGATGTCCTGGTTGGTAATCAATCGTGATTTGCCCAGCATGGCAATCACCAATGACACGATTAACCTGAACCACATCACGATAGAGAAAATCTACAGATACACCTTCTACCTTTAGCCAACCACCGCCATTAATCCATTTCCCCCATTCACCAATTGGGGTGATTAGATTTGCGCGGTGGTTGTCGTCAAGTTCAGAGGCGAGGTGATTTAGAGCAATCAGATCAAGCGGATTCTCTGGCTTGTAATAAATTCCTAGATCTACATCTGACTTCTGTGTATGGTTGCCTCGTGCCCTTGAACCACCTAGAGCGATCGCTGCAATTCCCTGAATTGACTGCAAACGATCGACAACCCGGTGGATGAACTGAGGCAATTGCTGATTCATATTGACTCCATTTTCACCACCAATTCAAAACAATGTCACATTAGATGCTAACAGACAAGCTTCAAATAACACCCCCACCCATAGTTACATTGGTCAGCGGAAGAACTTATTTGACCTACGTCGTGTCGCAGTTGTTCACAATATACATGGACGCTTAGCTTTTGCTTACAAAAACAAAAATGAAGATGTAGACAGTAAATTGTTAGAAGCTTCTCCACCAGTGCGTCGAGTTATCAGACGTGTTACCAATACCTACTGGTTTATCCGCGAAGTCTTGCGAGATGCCCCAGATGTTTTGATTGTGTCGCCGGAAAATGTGCGATCGCTCGTCAAAGAAAAACTCAAAACCCTTTGCCAACGTTACAATCTAGAAATTTCTTCTTAAAACTTCATTGAAGATTCAAAGGTGTAAGGTTTCTCTTGCACCTACACCTACACCTTTGACTCCAGCTTTCACTTTACGCATCTGCTTCCTTGGTTGTACCTAAAGGAATTTCAACAAAAACATCCCGCGCCATTTCTGCACCATAGGCGAGACAAGCAAGCAGGTCTTCCCGCTCAATGCTAGGATATTCCTCAAGAATTTCCTCAATAGTTTCACCGGTCGCTAAGAGATCAAGAATGAGAGAAACCCAAATACGATGTCCGCGAATGCAAGGTTTACCAAAACAAATATTCGGGTCGATAGAAATTCTCGACAACAAATTATCCTCGCTCATAGCGATTGACCTCTGGTAGGTTAGGATTCAGCGTCGTGTCTCCTTTTATAATCATTCATGACCAAACTTCGCTCAAGTCCAAGACAAATCCCGGTAGCACATCTTCTCCTAATAGAGTCGTGGGATTGTCTAATACTTCCACCTCTCGACCTTGCCTGTATATCTCAACTTTCCGGCTTTTGCGGTCAATCAACCAACCCAAACTGGCTTTGTTTTCCATGTATTCGCGCATCTTTGCCCGCAACGTTTCTATGCTGTCAGAGGGCGATCGCAGTTCTACAACAAAGTCTGGGCATATGGGAGCGAAACCTTCTCGCTCTTTGGGCGTGAGTGCTTCCCATCGCTCTAACTTTACCCAAGAGGCATCAGGAGAACGGTTAGCACCATTGGGAAGGTGAAATCCGGTGGATGAGTCAAATACTACCCCTAACTTGGTTTGACGGTTCCACAGCCAAAGTTGCCCTTCAATGTTGAGGTTACGGTTACCCGTATCGCTTCCAGTAGGGGGCATGACAATTAACTCTCCAGTCGCAGTTCTCTCTAGCCTTAAATCACGGTTGACGGCGGCAAGTTCCTTGAACTGTTCGTGACTGACTTTAAATGTTTTGGGAATGATGATGGTGGGGTTGACCATAGTGGAAAGCTTCGCACTTAGGTTGGGCAGGAATTGCAGGCTATTACATTATCTATGGTGTCATAGGTAGGCAGGTGGAGCAGGTTTTGATTCATGGTTAACTATCCCCTTGTTATCATTAGCACTACTGTGAGTGATCAAAATCACTACATATTGCTTGCGAAATTGGAAACATATAGACTACTACAAACAAAAACCTGGGTGTATTGTTAATCAACTATGGAACTTGTAACACTCGCTACCGCAATCACAACTCTGATTTTTTCCGAAGCCTTGAAAGAGGGCGGCAAAACTCTAGGGAAGGGTGTTTCGGAACATATTGCCCGTTTGGTTACTATTATCCGTGAGAAATTCAAGGCAGTTGGAACGGAAGGGCTACTGATACGAGCGCAAAACCAACCTACAGAATCGAATAAGTCAATTTTTAAGGCAGAACTGGAGACTCAAATAAAAGAAGATGAGACATTTGCCAATCATCTCAAAGAATTGGTGAATCAACTTGAGTCATCTGAGATTATTAGGCAGGTGATGGCAAGTGGTATCGAGATTTCAGGTGATCTAGAAGCAGAAGACATGAGCCAGAAAGCGACACGTAGCAGTTCTGTGCAGCAAGAAATGCTCAAGGATGTGAAAGCACAAAATGTGAAGCTTGGTAATTTGAGTCAGGAGAGTTGAAGTAATGAACTCTCAACCTGAAGATCCTAATAAGCAAGTACAGCAGAGAGCTTTTGAAAATGTTAATGTTGGTAGAGATTTCTCTATTGAGAGCTTAACTCAGATAATAAATCTGGTATCACAACCAAATAACCAGAAAAATAGTTTCTGTAGTCTTCTAGAATGGATTCACAAAAAATCTGTTTCTTTAGAACAGTTACCTCCTTGCTATCAGGAAGAAGTTTTGCAAATTTTAAGAATAAATGTTCATATTAAAGAACATAATATTCTTGACTTTACTGCTTTTGAAGTTAAGGTTTTCGACTTAATTTTTAACTTTTGTCATTATTATCTTAATAAGGGTAAACCTCGCTCTAATGAGTTTGCCAGCTTCAAAAAGAAAGATTACTATTCGTATATGAAAAAATTAATAGAAGATGAAGAAACAATTAGAGTAGGAACTGTAAGGCTAAGTTCTCTGATTAAAGATAAAGAGATGTCTATTCTTGTCAAAAAGGTAGAAAAAATAGATGAATTCTAATGATTATAAAAGGAGTTTGATTAGAATATACTTTGAATTACTCAAAAAACATCATGAAAACGAATCTTATCCTGCATTAGAAGAAGTAAAAAAAAGTTTAGAAGAACAATTATTTTTTTATGAAAAAGAACTATTTTATACAAAATTTCTACTACGTGAAATTGAATATTTTTTGTCTCATCCGATACCCATTCCTCCATTCTTATCAAAGGGAATACTTTTAAAGTTGTTAAATGAGATATATGAAGATATAAAATATGTTTTAAAATTTATAATTTCAAAAGCTATATTTGTATACAACAATTTCTGGGTTACACCTATACCTAAAAAAAGAATACCGTTATTTACACTGATATTTGTTTTAACTTGTCTTCTCTTACCATTTCTTATCATTATTCTTGTAAGGATTATCAGGAGAAATATTCATATATCAATCCTAATATTAGGAATTATTATTTTTATTTATTTAGTAAGAAAAATAAAAAATATTCGAGACGATTGTGAACAAAGAATTACTTTATGGGAAGAAATCATTCAACAGAACAAAAATGAAATAGAAGCATTAGAAAATCAAATTATTGAGTCCCAGATTTATAATATTTTCGATTTAGAAGATAAGGTTAAGATTTGGCTAGAAGAGGATAAATTAGATTTAATTGAATTGGGCATGAGTAAGTTAAACATTGAAAAAGAATTAGTAGATCGTGACCCAATTCTTTCATTTTTTGGTATTAGTTCCGACGAAAGTTCAGAGAGCTTTATCTTAATTACAGACAGAGAAATGGAAAAAATTAAGAACAAATACCAAAACTTGTTGATAAATGAGAAGGATTTTTACAAAGAAAAGGGACTTGACGGAAAGTATAGATATGGTGTTTATGAGTGCTTCTTAATTTTCTTATGTGCAAATTTTATTTCCTATTATAGATGCTATTGGAACTTTCTTAAAGGCGAATCAGTAGATGAGGAAACATGTGAATTTCTTTATGACAGTATAGTTTCTGTGAAAACACAGGAAAGGTCTTCATTAAATCAAGCAAATCCTGATGAAAAAAGAAAGTATATTGACTTATTATCTTTAACAACTATGGATGGAAAAATTGTTTATTTCAAAATATCTGATGATAGAAGGCAAAAAATAAACTCTTCTAACAGAAGAGTTATAGAATATGTTTCTGAAATTAATGAAGCAGCAGCACGTATTAGATATTGGTTAAGACAAAGACGAGTAGATTACCAAAGAATTAAGGGGGTAGATTAAGACCTATTACACGAATCAAATCATCCCCTATTAGTCCATCTAGGCGGGCTTTGCTTATTTAGCTGCGAATTTTACCTGTCAGGTATTCATGCTTTCAAAACAAATATTTGAAAACTCACATACATCACGCAATCAACAACCTAGCTTTATCCGCTTGCTCTTGCACACTTTCCTTGAGCCATTCACTAATAGATTTACCCAGTTTGACACCGATTGTTGGATCTTGGATTAAAGTCTGTTGAATTTTTTGCTGCAACTCCGGTTTCTTCTGATACGCTAGTTCGTCAATTTTCTGATCAGGCACTAATTTGCGTATCCAACCAGGTATATCAGTTTCCTTAACTAAGGACTCACCTACAAAGTAAGCTAATATCCCAACAATTGGTGCAATGATTCCAGTGAAAAGTAGGATATGGAATATTCCTGCCAGAACAACGCCTACGATTAAAGCAACAAGGTGTCCAACAAATATAGAAAGCCCGGTTAAATCATCCAACGATATGGAAGTGGGAACCTTGTCTGTGTGGTCGCCCAAGTCAATTGTTTTGCTGCTAAATGTTTCCAGTGGTAAGCCATACTTTCTACAGATTGAATCTGTTTTTTCCCTCACCTCGTTCTGAACTTTTGACAACCACTCAACTAAACAAGTAGCCATTTTGTCATTGGCATCACTTCCTGTTAGCCAAGCTTTGGCTTTCTGCTCTATTTCCGACTCCAGAGATGAGAGCGTTATGATATCCCTCTTCCGCCAAGATTGCACACTTGGCTTTATGACCTCGTCTACCAAACCATTTGCCAGTTCCTCTGCTAATTTTTCCAAGAATAAGGGTATGTAATTTCCCACAATACCTGTCAATTCTTGGTCAAGGAATTGAGTAATTTCTTCGATAAATCCTTCTGTGCGAATGTACACCCGTCCCCAACGGGCAAGTCCTCTAGCAATAGAAAGTTCAGGTTCTCCATCGCGCTTGCAAGGCAAATCAGGAAAGACTTCTTGGCATATTTCCAGAACAAACCCCATTTTGGAAGCACTGCCTGTGAGGAGGATGACGCTGGGTTGAATGCCTATGTGCTCCAACTTTTGTTTGACTGCCTGCAACTCGTCACGGAAAGCATCACACCAACTTTTGTTGGCAAGTTCTGGTAGAGGTTTGCTGAGGATTGCGTTCATAATTTTGCCATTGACCAGAGGCAAAAACTTATATTTTCTTTGAATATCCTCAACGCCTACATTAACAATGCTCTCTTCGTAAGAATCTTGATAGTTAAAATACTCTTCTTTTGCTTTACGGCATCGGAGTTCACAGCGATTTTTGTATATTGGGTTTTGCTCAAAAATTTTTTCAAGCTGTGAAATTTCTTCTAGTTGCAGAATTTCTTCATCTCTGAGAATTTCTCCAAGTCGTAAAATGTCTTCGCGTCCCTCTCTATATTGTCTTTGACATTCCAAGGTTTTCTTGAGAATTTCTTTTTCAATGAGGGATGCACCTAAGTCGTGTCCGAAATCTATCGGGGTGTCAGACATACCCTTGACAAGGGTGTAGTCTGTGGTGGAAGAACCAATGTCGATGACCAGCACCGACTTTTGTAATTCTTCTATGGTGAATATGCCACTTTCTTTGGCGTGCATCAAAGCAGCGCGTGACTCTTTGACTACGGTTGCCTTTAGCAAGCAATCTTCAGAAAGGAGTTGTTTGTAAGTCTCAATTTCTTCTTGCCACCATCCTGATGGACAACCTATGAAAAAGTAGTTGTCATCTCCTGACTGAATTTGTTTAGTATCAATCAAATGCTGATAGATAGCATTCACAAATTCTTTAATGTTTTTTTGGTATGTTGGTTCATTAAATTTTCTGCTTTTAAAGGCAATTTCAAAGATGGTGGCATCGGGCATTTGATACGCCATTTCCCCAATGAAAATTCCTTTTTTAGGATGGTGGGCAATGGCGGTGGTTTGGCTTTTCCTGTTATTAATAAGCAGACTTTGAGGAGTCGTTTCTGGATTATCTGCTCGCACCCAGGTAAGAGCCGTTTCTCCGTGCCCTAAATCAAATCCTATAATTTTAAGATTGTGATAATCATGCATTTGTAATTCTATCTCCTAATTTTATACCATGACTCGTTCCCACGCTCTGGGTGGGAATGCATTCAGGAGGCTCTGGCTCCTGAAACCAGAGGCAGAGCCTCTCGCAAGGCATTCCCAGGTGGAACCTGGGAACGAGAGTAACGAGAGTAACCTGGGAACGAGAGTATTTGTGATAAATTCTGTAGAGACGTTGCATGCAACGTCTCTACAACCCTGAAAATGAATGCGACAGACCACTAGGCTGCTGAAGACGATGGAGGCTCAACTACGCTGCCTGGTAAGAGTACTTGGTCATCTTTCACAAAAGCATGCTTCAGGGTGATGTAATCTGTGGTTTGTGGGTCAAGACTCGGCTCAAAGTAGAACATTGACCAAGGTTCCATTGCCAAATCCTGTTCTTCTGTGGGTTGATAAACTCGTGTCTCAATTCCGTAGCGTCTCAAAATCGTCGCAGCTTGTTCAATGCGCCTACGCACGGCTGTTGGCAGTTGATTTTGTTCATCCAGTCCATCCGCCATCAAGTCTTGTAGGTACTCTAACAAGTCTAGATGATTTTCCAGACCGGGTTTGGGTGCTTTCTCTTCCGTTCCCCCGTACGCAGCAACAGTTAGGTCAATTGATTGAAAAGCTTGATAAAGATGGTCAAGTAATTTATCAATATCTACACCTACTTTCAACTCATTTTTACGAGGTTCTGACTGTGAGGCAATACTTGCGTTCTCAGACGACTGCGTTTGCTGAAATATTTTTCCAAGCAAACCTCCGGTTATTGCTCCTATTAACCCCCATGAATAACCCCCAGCCAAGGTTCCTGCTATACCGCCAGCAAGTAGGCTGCTCATAATCTCGCGGTTGTTGTGTACTTGTTGTGATAACGTCTGCTTGTAATAATCAAGCGATGTTAAGGCTTTCAGATTTTTTTCTAGCTGAGTAATTGTGTTAAATGACGATAAAGTGTTAGAAGTTAACTCAGTTAAGGCTAGCTGGCTTTCGCTTGGCGAGTTGGTAGTGCTGTTAGATTTCTCTAGAGCATTTGGGGTTGAATCTTGCAGTTTGACTAATATCAAAATGCTCGTGTATTGATTAAGCGCCTTTAACATGACTGTAGCAAGGCGCGCCTGTGGTGGAGTCAATCCCCTAATGTAATCACCACTCAAGTCTGCAAGCTTGTTAATCTCTTCTTGGACTATCTTGACGACTTGCTCAGTTGTTTCTACACGTTCTAATTGAGACTTTAGCTTTTCTTTTATTTCTTTGTAATGAGATACAAGGGTTTTCATAATAAATTTTAATGCATCCCATTCCTATAGTATCTCTGCTATTTTACAGGTCGATATTTATGTTTGTTGGGTTTGCACAACCCTTTTAGTAGTATTTTTAAGTATGTATTGTATATGTAAAATATAATACATGTTTTCTCATCACATTGTCACAATTTATTATGTAATAAATTTTTAAAATATAGCCGCAAATACACGTAGCCTGTCAAACCGCCGTAGCGGTATTGAGCGTCCCGCTTGAATTCCTAGGACGCGTAATTATCACCGAAAAAGAAAAGGCTTCGCCGTGAGTTCAGCGGCTCGAGTGAGCCTTCGCCGAACTCCGAACGGATACAAGCCTTCCGAAGTTCCCTAGGTTGGGAAGCCCCGAAGTTTGCCCGGAGCGAAACCAACGCCAGTCGCCTGCTGTCGGGAAACCCTCCTGCAGCGCTGGCTCCTCCTTGCAACTTCTCTCCGCCTGCAGGACTTCTCTCTGAATTTATTCATGGATAGGAAAAAATGCGCGAGCTAATTATTCAAGCCCCCGGATTCATTCTTTGGGGTCTTCAATTTTGAATTTTGAATGAGCGAATTTTGAATTCCCCATTCGCGTAGCGTGCCCGTAAGCGCAAGCGCACACTACGTGTTGGCGCAGCCTGTCCGTAAGGACTTACGCGCAGCGTGTCCGTAAGGACTCAGGGCTTAGGGGTTGACTGTTGCGTCTACAGAGGTTGGCAATTGCCACTGCTAACTCGGCTGGCTCTACAGGTTTAGTAAGGTGTGTTTGAAAACCTGCTGAGATGATCTTGTTATGGTCAGTCTCTGCTGCAAATGCTGTTAGGGCGATCGCCGGTAACGTCTTTCCTGAGGCTCCCTCCAAAGCTCTCACTTGACGAATCAGCATATATCCGTTCATTTCAGGCATTGCAATATCGCTTAACAGTAAATCGGGTTGTGTTTGTGCGATCGCCTCGAGTGCCTCGCTTGCCGACGCAACTGCCTTGACTTCAACCCCATACTGCTCAAGGATGAAAACTAGTAAATTCAGCGTATCAACATTATCATCCACAACCACGATTCGCAAGCCCTTAAGATCTAAGGAATGCTCAGGTAACTGATAATCCTTACTTGTTTGTGAAACACCAGTCGTGAGCAGGGGTAGCGTTACCGTAAAGGTTGCTCCCAGCCCTTCTCCTAGGCTCGTGACTTGAACAGAACCACTATGGAGTTCAACCAGGTTGCGGACAATTGCTAGCCCTAGCCCCAGCCCGCCGTACGTTCTTGTCGTTGCATCATCCGCTTGTCGGAAGCGGTCAAACACATGGGGCAGAAAGTCGGGACTAATGCCTTTGCCAGTGTCAGTGACTGTCATTTGGGCAAAAGAGCCAACTTGTTCCAGGCGAATTTCTACCCGACCACCTGCGGGTGTGAACTTAACGGCATTCGTGACTAGATTCCAAACCACTTGCTGTAAGCGGTTGGAATCGCCCTCGAGTGTGCTTACAGCAGAAGCAAACTGCGTCTGAATTTGAATTGATTTCGCTTCAGCGGCCAGACGCACGGTTTCCACTGCTGCTTCAATCGTAGCAACCAAGTCAACCGCAGAGACATTCAAGCTGAGCTTACCGCGCAGAATCCGCGAAACATCAAGCAAATCGTCAATCAACCGCGCTTGCAATTTCGCATTGCGCTCAATGATTTCTAGCGCTTGAGTCGTCTTTGCTGCATCCAATTTTCGGCACTTGAGGAGTTGTGACCAGCCCAAAATCGGATTCAACGGGGAGCGCAGTTCGTGCGAGACAATTGCCAAAAAGTCATCTTTCATCCGGTTGACTTTTTCGAGTTCTATTCGGGCAGCACGTTCCCGTTGCAAAGCCTGTGCCCGTTCCTCGATCGCCAACTTCTGATCGTGAATATCGGTACATGAGCCAAACCATTGCATAATTTGACCGTCTCGATCTCGCAATGGAAACGCCCGTGCTAAATGCCAGCGGTATTCTCCGTTAGAAGCACAACGGAGACGGTACTCAATCTCATAAGTTTTTCCAGTTTGAAGGGAATTTTGCCAAACTTTGATTGTGCGTTGCACGTCGTCGGGATGCAAAATATGTTGCCATCCTTCGCCTTGTGTTTGTTCTAGCGTCGTTCCGGTGTATTCATACCAGCGTTGATTGAAGTATTCATGATAGCCATCTGGCTTGGTAATCCAAAACATCTGCGGCATTGTATCCGCAAGTGTGCGAAACATTAATTCACTGCGATCGCGTTCTGCTTCTGCCTGCTTACGAGCAGTCATGTCGATAACACAAGAGAACCCGTATTCTGGCGAATCCTTAAATAAGGCAGCAGCAATCAACACAGACACACGGCTGCCATCTTTGCGGAAGAATTCTTTCTCGAATGGTGTGCAAACTCCATACTTTTTAAGTTCCTCAGCTGCTTGCTGAGTTCGCTCAACCTGTTCTAGTGGAGTCATATCAAGCCAATGCAGTTTGCCTAAGAGCAAATCCTGCTGTGTATAGCCAACCATTTGCAAAAAGGCGTCATTGGCTTCTGTGATGTTGCCGCTCATATTACCGAAAAACACGCCTAAAATATTAGACTCAACAATGTGCCGGAATCGAGCTTCGCTATTTTGCAGTGCGATTTCTATCTGCTTGCTATCTGTGATATCAACATTGACTCCTACCAACCGCCAGGGTTGACCTGCATCATCATAAAGAATTCTCGCTCTCGTTTGCAGCCAGCGAATCCTACCATCCCTCCTAATGATACGAAAGTCGGCGAAAAATTCGCTCGTACCTGTCGTTAGAGAATGGCTGAATTCTGCTTCTATCTTAGGTAAATCATCCGGGTGAGCCCATCTTGCCCAGTCTTCGCGAGTGCCGCCAAACTCACCAGGTTGCAAACCGTAGATCGCTTCTAGCTCCTTTGACCAAAGATTCACATTGGTTTGTATATTCCAGTCAAAGCTGCCCAATTTAGCTGCTGTTTGCGCTAAATCAAGCCATTCCTGCTTTTGACGCAATGCTGCTTCTATCTGTTGGCGTTCTGCCTCCGCTTGCTTGTGCTCAGTCACATCCAGGAATGCTCCGACAACTCCTCTTACAGCACCGTCCGGCTCTCGCAATGGCACAGCTTTGCCGTAAATTGACCTGACATCATCTTCACTAAAGACAAATTCAAATTCTGCCTCAACTTCTTGCCCAGTGCGGCTGGCTTGCTGCATCGCTAGTTCATCAAGTGGAATATCTTGACCATTTTTCTGGATTTTAAATGGGAAGGGATATTCTCCACTAGCAGGAGTCGCCGTCATGACGGAACCTGGTGACAAGCGCATCAATTCGTAGGCAGTTCGATTGACTGTCATGTGATGGCATTGTGGATCATGAGCAATCCAGACAGCAGCTGGAACAGTCTCCATGATAGTTTCGAGTTCTTCTGCTCGTGCTTTGGCGATCGCTTCACTTTGCCGCAATGCTTCCTCTGCGACTTTACGAGCAGTGATGTCTACGTTGACAGCCACTGCATTCACAACAGTACCTGTTTGATCTCGAATGGGCACGGCAGAATTGAGGATGGTTTTTCGCTGCCCGTCAAACGTCTCAATATCAATCTCTTCGCTAATCACCGCCTTACCTGTAGCCAAGGTACGGGCTAATGCCCACTCTTTGGCAGCAACAGGTTTGCCTGTACTTGCCCACCAGCCTTTGTATTTGTGGTATTGACTGGCATCATCCAACAATGGTGCATCCGCACCCCAAATCGCTTTGACCGTTGGATTGATTTCTAAAAGCCGTCCCTTCGCATCAGAAATCAGGACTCCAACAGGTAAAATATCTAACACGCTGCGGAGACGCTGACGTTCGAGATCACGATTTGCTTGTTCTTGTGCCAGTATTTTCTCTACTTGTTTGAGTTCTGTTCGTTCCCTAGCAGTCTGTTGCTCTACATTTAACGAGCTCATCAATAATGCGACTGAACTGAATACGATTAACTCTAATCTGTCAGCCCTACTGGCTATAGCTAACAAGTCAAACGGCTCTGTAAAGAAGTAGTCGTTAACTAAAATAGTCAAAACTGTGGACACTAAACCAGAAGCCAGTCCCCCATACCAGCTACTGAAGACTACAGCAGCAAAGAAAAGTAGTGAAACCTCTTGCTTAAGCTGTGATCCTAATAGCAAGCCCAGTAGCAGTGCTAATAAAACTGAAAAAACGGAGACACTGTAACGCAGCAGTTGGGGAGGCTGGACTTTGAACATACTGCTGGGATTCCTTGCTATAAATTGGTTTATAAGAGACAGGTTTTCATTTTACTCTGAGCAATAGCTTAAGAACTATTTATAAGGTAAATCTTAAATAAAGATGGGTTTATGGCGTGTCACGTATGGCAGTCCTATTTCATTTGTGTTCGCTTGCGTGGCGTTAGGCGCTAGACGTGGCGTCAGCCATAGCCATACTTAGCTTCTTTTACGAACCGCAGAGGACGCAGCGAAAAGTTGTCAGGAGGAGCTAGAGCCATGCAGTGAGGCAGCGCTCTTGGTAGGGTTTCCCTCGTGCCGGCTCTGCCGAAAGGGTTTCCCACGCCCAGGTGACTGGCGTTGGTTTCCCGACAGAGCAAACTTTTCAAGACACACACAGAGGAAGAAGAGAGAGAATCTCATGTGCCTCCTCAAAGGAGGAGCTTACGCGCTCCGTGTAGCGTGCTTGTAGGGCTTATTATTTAGGATTGCTATATCGTTGTTTTAATAAAAGCTTACATTATAGATAAAAAGCAATTTATGTCTAGATTTCAGTATGCTTGTTTTAGCTTGATAAAGCTTGCATTTTTAGAGCCTCAGACATAGAGCCTGAGGTATAAATACTACATACTTTGCTTGTACTCTTCTAACAGTTGAGGAATATAATCATACCCATCAACACCAATCACCGGAATGATTTTAGAACGATTTTGTTGCAATAAGTTCCTGAAACTTTCTTCCCCTATTTCTCCCTGTAAAATTGTTAGCAATGCTGCTGTTTTATGCCATTCATTGGAAGCAATTTGGTTTAACAAATACATTCCTAAACAACCTGTGGAAATTGCTTTTTCCTGGTCTTGTAGATTATAATAAGCTTCTGCTAACTTCGCTAAATTCAAAGCTTGGAGATACAAATCGCCAGAAATTTGCGCTGCTTGCAAGCCGTCTTCCAAATATTTAATCGCTGTTTGTGGTTGTTCGATAACTAGATAAGCGATGCCTAAACTACTGACACACAGAGCTTTACTTTGAACATCACCCAATCTTTCTGATAGTGTTAAGCCTTGTTGTAAGTAGTTAATCGGCATTTCATAGGTCTCGGGTTCTACTTGTTCGAGCTGCTGTGCCTGCATGACTTCGCTGTAGCCCAAGTTTACCAGAGCATTTGCTTCTCCCGTGCGATCGCCTGTTTGCCGACTCAGTATTAATGCACGTTGGCTGTAGTTAATTGCCTCATCATACATTTTTTGGGCAACGTAAGTACGGCTGAGGTGGTTGAGATTGGCAATTTCACAAGGGCGATCGCCTGAATTGCGTGCTATCTCCAAGGCTTGCTGATGAAACTCTACAGAGCGCTTATATTGTCCAAATGCTCGTTGAGAATAGCCTAAAAGTGTCAAAACCCTTGCTTTTTCTTGAGTACCCTCAGCTTGACGCAACGGTTCATCCAGATAATTCAGTGCATCCCGCAAATAGCTGCCAGAAAACGAAGCGAAAATTCCGCCGTACAAGGGAAAGTATGGACGCTGTGCAAAAGTTCGCAGAATCTGTAGCATCACTTGAGAACAACCAGCGCTGTACATTGCCGCACTACTAAAACCATCTGCTAGTTGACTCCAAATCACTGCAAACGTCAAGAAAGTTGAAATTGACAACTTTGACCCTGCTTTGACGTTGTATGGTTGTTGATCAAACCAGTTGACTAACCCTCGTTGCAAGTACTGCAAAACGATTGCCATCTCCACCCAGTCGCGGACGGTGATACCGCGCTGCTGTTGGGCAAATTCTATTGCAGATTGCTCCATTGCCAAGGTGCGAAACAGTGCTTGGGGTAACTCAGTATTCACTTGCTTTGCCCAAGTTGCCCAAGGACCACGTTCTCCCGGTACGCCGCCAAATCCCAGTGACTCCCGGCTTTGCTCGTACATCCAGCTGATCAAGTGGTCTTGCAGTCGCACCCAAGCAGCTACACCACGGGTGATACCTTCTGATATTTGCTGCAAATCAGAATCAGGCTGAGCAAATTGCTGTAAAGATTTTGACAATTGCTGAATTTGCTGCAAATTGAGTGCATTCTTTCGGTTAAAGTCGATAGTGCGTAAGAATGCAGTAAGACGCTGTCCTGCTTCGGCTGTAGTAATTTCTTTAATTGCAGAAGTAATGGCTTCTACGACTTTATTTTGCTGTTGAGCGCGTTGCCATTGACTTTGAATCGTCTTTATTGCCCTAAGAGTGCGGGTTGCTTTCGCTTGCTTAAGTTCATCTTTTTCGGTGTCTACTTGTTGCTGGGTGGAATTGAGGCGATCGCTCAAACCTAACTCAAAAACTTCCCCTGTGTCAGCAGTCACACCTTTAAGCAACATTTGATACACTTGCTCTTGAGAGCTAATCTTGCCCTTAAGTGTATTTTGGACAATTTCGTCGATTAAGGCGAGATACTTTTCACGCAATGGCAGAGAATCAGACACTTTAGCAACCAGAAAGGGATACGTTAATTTTAATTCCTGTCTCGGTAAAGGTGCATAAGAAGATTAGGGGGACAAATCAATTCAAAATTCACGCATTCAAAATAAGAACTCTGTCCCTCCCTCCTCTTCAAATGCGTCCGGCGAGGTTGGCAACAACGGTAGCTAACTCGGTTGGGTTGACTGGTTTGGGAACATGAAGCTGAAAACCTGCGTTGAGTGCTTGTGTACGGTCTTCTGCTCTAGCATATGCTGTCAACGCCACTGCTGGAGTTCGTCCGCTTTCACCAGGAAGCGCCCTGACTTTACGAATCAAGGAGTAGCCATCTTCTTGTGGCATACCAATATCGCTGATCAAGACATCCGGTTGAAATTTTTGCAGGGCAACAAGTGCCTCACGAGCAGATGATACTGCTATGACTTGTGCTTTATGCTGTAAGAGCACTGTGGACAAAAGCTGACGGGCGTCTGGCTCATCATCTACGACTAGCACCCGCAAGCCTCCCAAGTTTGGAAGATCGTTCTCAACCACTTGAGTGTCTGGTGTAGATAAAAGCTGCTTTGCCTCACTTGTCTTTGTGGCAACAACTTTCATAGGCAGATTGACAATGAACGTTGCCCCCTGTCCAATTCCTGCACTTTCGGCACGAACTGTACCACCGTGTAATTCTACCAAATGGCGCACAATGGCTAAACCCAAACCGAGCCCGCCATGCGATCGCGTACTTGAGCTATCAGCTTGGCGGAAGCGCTCAAATACATACGGCAAAAACTCAGGAGCAATGCCTTCTCCTGTATCTCTCACCTGAAATTGCACGCGGGAATTTATGCTTTCAAGTCGTACATCTACCGTTCCCCCCTTAGGTGTGAACTTAACGGCGTTGGAGAGTAAATTCCACACAATTTGTTGCAAGCGGTTGGCATCGCCCAAAATGACTCCGACACAAGGGTCTGAAAAATATTGAATACAAATTTCCTTGGCGTCAGCACCTGGAACAACAGTATCAATTGCTACCTTGATCAGCGATACTAGTTTGACTGGGCGCAGATCTAAACGGAGTTTCCCAGTAATGATACGCGATACATCCAAGACATCTTCTATCAGTGTTGTTAAGGATTTCGTGTTGCGGTCAATTGTTTCTAGCGCTCGGGCAGTGGTTTCCTCATCAAATTTACGGCTCCTGAGTAGTTGTGTCCAGCCAAGCATTGCGTTGAGCGGGGTACGGAGTTCGTGGGAGAGTGTAGCTAAAAACTCATCCTTCATGCGATTTGCTGCTTGTGCCGACTCGCGGGAAGCTTGTTCTCTTGCCAACAGTTGTTCGCGTTCTTGCTCTGCTTGCTTGCGATCGCTAATGTCAATCATAAATCCACGCAGTATCTGCGGTCCATTTTCACCCCGCACGACATTGACAATGTCATACAGCCACACGACTCTGCCATCTGCTGCCAACATTCTATATTCAAATTCGTAATTCTCCAGAGACAGCGAAGACTCTATGCAATGTTTGATTGTCCACTCCCGATCCTCTGGATGGATATGATCAGCCCAGAAATTATCTGTGTACCAATCTGACAATGGATAGCCAAGAATTTCAACTGTTTGCGGTCCTACATAAGTAAAATTCCCTGTAGTAGCGTCTGCCTCCCAAGGAATCACTCGCACCTTTTCTGCCAGTTTGCGAAACCGTTCTTCGCTGTCTTTGAGAGCTGCTTCTGAAAGCTTGCGTTCTGAGATATCACTAATTAAGGCAACAAATCCTACGACTTCTCCTCCTTGGCTAAATTGAGGAACGTAAGAGACGTTCACATAACGGGTGACACCATCTTCATAATCTAAATTTGTCTCATAGGAGACTTGCTCTCCTCTTAATACCGCTTCCACATATGGACGAATCGACTCATAAACTGACTCGCCCACAACTTCTTTAATATGCTTGCCGTAAATTTCTGACGCGGGAATCTCATGCCATTGTTCGTATCTTTTATTATTAAAACGATACCGTTGCTCGGCATCGACATAGGAAATTAAAACTGGCACAGCATCTGTAATTAGGCGCAGTTGTTCTTCTCGTTGACGCAATGCTTCTTCCATCCGTTTGCGTTCCCTCAAATCGAGAGAGAATACAATCATCTCCTGTTGAGTGTCGTAAGGTTCCTGCAACAGTGCACCACCGATGAGAATTGGGACACGGCTACCATCTTTGTGGATGTATTCTTTCTCAAAGGGAGTGCCAACTCCCTGTTTGCTGAGTTCTTCTGTTCGTTGTGCATCCAAATGCCGATATTCCGGCGCTGTTATGGCATCCCAACGTAACTTGCCTTTTAGTAGTTCTTCACGGGTATAGCCCACCATATTGAGAAAATAGTCGTTGGCGTAGTGAACACCGCCACTAAAGTCACCTAAGGCTACACCAAAAATATTCGACTCCACCAGTCTTCGGAACAGCTTGTCGCTCTCGCGCGTGGTATCTTCACACTGGCGTTCTGTCATGTCGTGTTGAGTTCCCCACCCTCGCACTAAAACGCCATTTTCCACACTTCCCACAAGATTCTTCACCAAGTACTGAGAATTTCCATGCTTATCTATCTCATGGGATACATCAATTCTATCAAAGCCCTGGTTAGCACTGCCTAACCTTGAATTTAGCGAGCTAATAAGAATCGCTACAGGTACGAACGTCCCTAACTGCAATATGTTATCCAGAGCAAAATTGCCTAGCAAGTACACAGGTTCTGTAAAAAAGTAGCCCATAGCCAAAGTAGACAGAGCAGTAGCCAGCAACCCTGGTTGCATCCCACCATACCAGGTACTCACTGCTACAGCCGCAAAAAACAGTTGGCACAAGGTTGGCATCAGCAGTGACTGTAGCAATAGTGTTAGTATGAACGCGCCACCAACAGCTAAGGCTGCCACAGCGTAAGGCACAAGAAGAGGGCGAATTCCTTTCAAAGCGGGTTCTCCTTTGGTGCAGCACTCACAGCAACAATTGCTTGCTCTACTGCTGTAGCTTGTATCAGCAACTTTACTTTGTTAAAACTCTAATTGCAGATAATTTTAAAGAGTTTTAAATTTTTTTCAAAAATACCGAAAATAACTTTATATTTATTTAACATTTTTTCATTTTTCCTTGACCTTCATAAAACCTCGCGGTGAGTGTGGAAAAGAGCGCGACTTGGATTTCTCATGCAGCTTTTACGTTATTCATAGTTAAATGTGAGAGATATCTTGCATTTTAAGAAAGCGAAGGATAGCGAAAAATGGCTCGCACATCCACATTAACTTTTGATCGTGGCACATTAATTTTGCATCCACCACCACGCGGCAAAGCTTGGATGGATTTTGCTACATGGGATGATAGAGTGGAAAAATTCCGCATTCCGGCTATTCATTACCGTGCTTTGGTGGAAGCAATGCAAGCGGAAAATACTGACTTTATCGATGAAGCTAAGGCGTTTTATCCTCTGGAGTTGGTTCCCAGTGTGGAAATGGAGCCTTATCCCCACCAAAGTGAGGCGCTAGCAGCTTGGAAACTCGCGGGAAGACAAGGGGTGGTAGTGCTTCCCACAGCAGCAGGAAAGACGTATTTGGCGCAGATGGCGATGCAAGCAACACCGCGCACGACGCTGATTGTCGTACCAACGCTGGATTTAATGCACCAGTGGTATGCTCATTTAAAGGCGGCGTTTCCCGATACTGAGGTGGGGTTGCTAGGAGGTGGTTCGCGGGATAGAACACCTGTACTTGTTGCCACTTATGATAGTGCAGCAATTCATGCGGAAAGTCTGGGGAATCTGTATGCTTTGTTAATTTTTGATGAATGTCATCATTTGCCAACAGATTTTAGTCGAGTGATTGCGGAATACGCGATCGCACCCTACCGTCTGGGACTATCCGCCACACCCGAACGTACCGATGGCAAACACGCTGATTTAAATATTTTAATAGGCACAGAAGTTTATCGTAAAAGGGCTGAAGATTTAGCGGGAAAGGCGTTAGCAGAACATGAAATTGTACAACTTAAGGTGAAATTATCACAACTGGAACGGGAAAGATACACTCAGCTGATTCAAACTCGCAACGACTTTTTAAAGGAATCAAAGATTTCTTTAGGGAGTCTTCAAGGCTGGCAACATTTTGTGCAGATGAGTGCGCGATCGCAAGCTGGACGTAGAGCAATGTTAGCACACCGGGAAGCGAAAGAAATTGCTTTGGGCACTGATGGGAAGATAAGAGTTCTTGCTGATATATTGGCTCAACATTATCCAGAACGTGTTTTGATTTTTACTGCTGATAATGCTACGGTTTATCATATTTCGCAACAGTTTCTTGTTCCGGCTATTACTCATCAAACTCCTGTGAAGGAACGTCATGAGATATTAACAAAATTTCGGGAGGGAGAGTATAAAACTCTGGTTGCTTCTCATGTTTTGAATGAGGGTGTTGATGTACCTGCGGCTTCTGTTGCTGTTATTTTATCTGGGACTGGTTCGACACGGGAGTATATTCAAAGATTGGGAAGGGTTTTAAGGAAGGGGAAGGATAATAATAAGCAGGCGATTTTATATGAGGTGGTGGCGGAGGATACGAGTGAGGAGGGGACTTCGGCGAGGAGAAGAGGGGTGGAGAGAAATGAACCGCCAAAACGCCAAGAGCGCCAAGATAAAGAGGAGAAGAAAGGGAATTTGCGGGTTATTTATGGGAGTGGACAGGAAAAGAATCTTAAGGCTGCTGAACAGTTAGAGATAAATTATAAGGTTCAAAAAAAGCCGCCGATAAACACGGATGAAAGTTGATAATGTTTCAATAGTTCTTTGTGTTCATCTGCTATAAGCTGCGGTTTAAAATTCCAATGTTACCAACAGAGTTACTAAGTCACAGGCAAAATGGGGAAGAGATCATCCCGAAGAGACTAAAGATTGATGATCAGAATTTGGCGATCGCCACTGAGTTAATGACTTGTTTTCAGAAGGTTGTGGGCGATACTCAGGGTGCGCTGGAGCGTCAGTTGTTGGAGTTGGAGGGGGATACTCCTGATTATAGAATCAAGCGGGGTTTGGCTTATATCCTCAAAAGCGCTTTTTGCACGTTTGAGGTTGTGAGTCCTTTGGAACCTCAAATGTTACGAGAAAGGGTTTTTGCAATGGCTGCGAAGTCTCCTCCGAGTCGGGAGTTGACTGAGGTTACGTTGACAAAGATTGCTCTGGAATTGAGTCACGAACTTGAGCGTGAAGTTTTGCCGAAACAAGTTCGTGAGGGGTTATATGCAGATTTGTCTGAGAATAAAATTTTAACTGCTTTTGATACACCAGACTCTAAGGAACTGTTGCATCGATACAATTTATCTCAAGTGCAAGGGGTGTTTTATAAGGCGAGTCAGTTGATAATAAATGCTCATCGTAATGTTCCAGGGCAATATAAGCTTTTATTTCGCTATCTTAAGCTATTTCAATTAATGTCTTATATTGAGGGAGATGCTGACCACGGGTTTACAATTACGATTGATGGTCCGACGAGTTTGTTTACTCCAAGTACACGGTATGGTTTGGCAATAGCTAAGCTTATTCCGGCGTTACTTCATGTAACAAAATGGAGCCTTTCTGCGACTCTGCAAACTCGCGATTTTTACACGAATACATGGAAAACTGGGCGTTTTACTCTCAATTCTGAATGTGGGTTGGTGTCTCATTATTCAGCCGGCAAGCCATATGATAGTATGCTGGAAGAGTCTTTTGCTAATAAGTGGGAGTCAATGAAAACGGATTGGGTGTTAGAGCGAGAGGTTGACTTAATTCCCATTCCTGGAAGTGTGATGATTCCCGATTTTAGATTAGTTCATCCTGATGGTCGTACGTTTTTATTAGAAATAGTTGGTTATTGGCGACCAGAGTATTTACAAAAAAAGTTTTCACAGGTGCGGCGTTCGGGATGCGATAACTTGATTTTAGCAATTTCTGAGCGCTTGAATTTGGATAAGGCAGGAGTCAAATTAAATGATGTTCCTGCAAGAATTGTTTGGTTTAAAGATAAGTTGTTACCAAAATCAGTGTTAGCGGTGATGGAATAAAAAGGGGGTAGCTTTGTCACCGACTTCTGTTAATTAACCCCTACTTCCCCTACTGTCGCCACTTCCCCCTCTCCCCATGAGAGATGCGTCCTGATTTTGGGAACACTAAATGTATCACCATTATTAACAGGGATTGGTCGATGTGGAATCGTGAATGGAATCCCATCTCGAAAAATATAGTTCTCCTGCAATCGCTTACAGCATACCTGACAGCAAGGAAACGCGGTACTATCACCCATGACTTTAGCCATTTACAACTAAAGATGCTAGTTCCACAGGCTGAGGACGATGGCGCTTTTCTCCCGCCTCTTCGAGGCGATCGCTCAAGAGAAGCATACACGCTACTACGGCAAGGAGTTCAACAGCAGCAAGCTGGAGATTTACCTGTAGCTATGAAGTCTTTGCAAGAATCGCTGGCGTTATTTCAAGCAATTGGAGACATTGAAAAACAAGCACTTGTGCTTTCTTGTTTGGGTTTTATAGTTTACATCTTAGGAGACTACAAGAGTGTAATTTCCTACTCACAAGAGTGTTTGTCTTTAACAAAAGATATAGCAAACTTACAAATCGTAAAAATGCAGACACTTTCGTATTTAGGCAATGCTTACCGTCATTTATGCAAGCATAACAAGGCAATTGAGTTTCTACAAGAGTGTTTGAAAATAGCGCAACAACTACAAGATAAGCGAAGTCAGGTGGCAGGACTAAATAATTTGGGATTAGTTTATAAAGCTTTGGGTGATCTTGCTCGGGCGATTGAATTTAAACAGCAAAGCTTAGAAATTGTGCGGGAACTCCACGATGATTGGGGCGAGGAGCAAATCCTGAAGAATTTGGGCAACGATTGCTATGCTTTAGGGGATTATGCTAAAGCGATCGCCTACTACGAGCAGTGTCTGAAAATCGCTTACTCGCTTAACAACCAACCTAGTGCAACTCAGGTGTTAAAGAATCTGGGTCATGCTTGTTATGCACTCGGCGATTATGCCAAAGCTATTATGTACTATGAGCAACGTTTACTATTAGCTAGGGCAATGAAAGATCAGCGCAGTCAAGAACAATCATTAGGTAGTTTGGGAGTTGCGCTTGAAGCCTTGGGTGATTACGCTAAAGCAATTACTTACTATCAAGAACATTTGGAGCTAGCTAAGTTTCTCAAAAACCGTGGTAGTGAGGAGAAAATTCTTGCCAGTTTAAGGATGGCTTACTACGCTTTGGGTGACTATACAAGACTCATGGAATATCAACTATGGATAGAAAAATGATGAATGATAAATTATGAATTATGAAATTTTACAATGATTCATTCATCATTTCTTCGTTATGTTGGAGCAGACATTCCAAAGCTTCTCTTGTCTTTAGCTGGGGAAATTCCGAGTAAAAATGACTCACACTACAGAAAGGTTCTGGTGTTGCTAGGACAATCACGCGATCGCCCCACTGATGCAACCAAGGTAGCAACTTCAAAGGCGCTACTGGAGTACATAACCAAACTTCTGCTGGAGAAAGTGCCTTTAGAGATGTTGCGGCTACTGCCATTGTCATACCTGTGGCAATACCATCATCAACTAAGATCAGCGTAGCACCTTCGGTATTCACCTGCCTCGAGCCAAGACTCAATTGAGCCTGAAGAGACTTCGCAAGACTCGCTGCTGTATCTAATGCTGCTTCTCGCCACCCTGAATTCGGCAGATTGCGAAAAGACACCTTATGCTGATCCCAAAGAACATTTCCTGAAGCAGTAACCGCACCAATAGCCAATTCGGGATTTTCTGGATGGCTAATTTTTTTCGCTACCTCTATCGTCAACGGACAGTTGAGGAGACGCGCTACTGGTGCTGCTACTGGTAATCCTCCTCTTGGCAAAGCATAGACAATTGTCTTAGGTTTTGCTACCAAGTTAGCAGTTTGCTGGGTTAAGATTGCCTGAATCGCTTGCGCCAGTTGCTCACCAGCTTGAGTGCGGTTAGTAAAAAGCGGGGTGTTTGTCATAGTTTCCCCAGCATACGACAGGGTCTATGCTTCTATCATGACTGATTTTGACCTGAATCTGTAACTAACTCCGCAGCAGTTCTTTTGCCACCAATCCTTTCTGAAGTGTAGGCAATGGCTTCTTCGTTGCGGCGGTTGCCGTCACTCAAGTAACCTGTTACCAGCAGTGCTATCATAGCAATCAACCGATTCGCCACCGTTGGCGGATGAATCGTTTTCTACTCCAGGGACAAACAAATTCAACAGCCTTCATCCAAGAGCCGCTAGCGTCACGCCAAATACTGCCTTGCGGCTTTTCCGGGAGTTTGCGTTCCAAAATCGTCCCCCTGTAAAGGTAGCCGAACACATACTCAGGCGGCGTCAACTATTCCAGTGCCATGACTACGGCAAATCCACCAGTTATCAGACCTCGTTCGTTCGTTGTCAAGACATTTTCTTTGATTCTTAATAACCAAGACCACATCTTAAGCTTTTAATAAAGAATGATATGAATTACAATCGGGTTGATAATGTCATTCAGTTGCTATTCTCATTTCAATACTATTTCTATCCTTGAAAAATCTCTCTGTTCCAAGCCCTAAATACTATTTGTATCCTTGAAAAATCTCTCTGTTCCAAGCCCTAAATACTATTTCTATCTTTGAAAAATCTCTCTGTTCCAAGCCCCTATAATAATCCTTTGAAGTCCTTTTCACCTGATACTTTATATTCCAACCCTTATCTGACCTATATCAACATATATATAACCTTGCTTTCACCTATATCAACACATATATAGATGCTTATATCAAATAGATAATTGCTGGTGCTGGTAGAAATGTGATATTTCTTAATAAAGAGCCAACAAGAAATATAATTTTTTGGTAAAAAGTGGTAATTTAATTTGCTTATAAGTACGCCATACTAGCTAAAATTCAAAAATATGTATTTTTTAGTCAATTTTTTCTTGATTTTAGTAAAACAACTATAACTAAAGACAGATGTAAAATACAAAATTTAACAAATCAAGCCAAGATGGGAGGACAGAAAAAAAGGAGAAAATGATATTAGGACTTACGCACTTTACAAATAAGTTGTTATATGTAGGAACGATACTACGTTAATCAACGGGGTTGTATGGTGGCAGTAAATCTTAAGACAAGGTAATTTTCGACCGTTGTGTTTAAATGTTTCCAAATTATTGACAATTGCAGCCTAAAGTGAAACTAACAGCTTTTTACAAGCTGCTTGCAAAGACGGCGATAGTAAATGCATATGCGGGTGCATTTCTACAGTGGGTAAGTCCTAGATATTAGGAGGAAAGATAAAGCAGAAGAAGAATAGAGATTCAATTTATAAATAAAGGCTGAAGCAATAAGATTGATTGCTAACTAATTTTGGGTGAAAAAATATTTCAAATTATCCATCTATAATTTTGGCTAGATAAATGGGACAAGGATTTTTTCAAATTGGCGTAACGCTGTGTATTGTGATAGCAATAACTCCGCTATTGGGCAGATATATAGCGCGTGTTTTCTTGGAAGAAAAAACGCTGCTTGACCCAGTCATGAAACCTGTAGAGCGAATTATTTTTACATTAGCTGGTACAGGCACAAAAGACGATATGACGGGTAGGCAGTATGCCAGAGCAGTACTTTACAGCAACATTATTATGGGTGTTGTGGTGTTTCTGCTCATATCTGTTCAGAAATTCTTACCTTGGAATCCTATTGGGTTAGCTGCTCCTAGATGGGACATAACGCTGCACACGACAATTTCATTTTTAACGAATACCGACCAGCAGCACTACTCTGGTGAGACAACCTTAAGTTATTTCAGCCAAACGGCAGCTTTAGCCTTTTTGATGTTTACTTCAGCTGCTACTGGGTTGGCAGTAGGAATTGCTTTTATTAGGGGTTTGACAGGTAGACCCTTGGGAAATTTCTACGTGGATCTAACGCGTTCAATTACGCGCATATTACTGCCAATTTCAATTGTGGGTGCGATCGCATTACTCGCATTAGGTGTACCGCAAACATTGAATGGTCCTTTGAAAGTGACAACCTTAGAGGGAGCAACGCAATATATAGCCAGAGGTCCAGTTGCTTCCTTTGAGATAATCAAACAGTTAGGAGAAAACGGCGGCGGTTTTTTTGGGATGAACTCCGCACACCCGTTTGAAAATCCCAATAGTGCTTCTAACTTAATAGAAATCATCGCCATGATTTGTATTCCAGCGGCGATGATTTACACCTACGGTTTATTTGCCAACAACACCAAGCAAGCTTGGCGACTTTTCTGGATGGTTTTTGCCATCTTTGCGGTTTTGGTGAGTATTACAGCGGTTGGCGAGTATCAAGGCAATCCCATTGTTGATAATACATTGGGATTGGAACAGCCGAATTTAGAGGGCAAGGAAGTCAGGTTTGGCTGGGCACAAACGGCATTGTGGGCGATCGCAACCACCGGAACCATGTGTGGTGCAGTCAATGGAATGCTCGATTCTCTCATGCCACCGGGAGGCTTTTCCACCCTATTAAACTTGTTTTTGCAAATTGTTTGGGGTGGGCAAGGAACAGGAACCGCTTATTTATTCATTTATTTAATTCTCACCGTGTTTCTTACAGGACTTATGGTGGGACGTACTCCAGAGTTTTTGGGGCGCAAAATTGAAAAGCGAGAAATTGTCCTTGCTAGCGTAGTGCTATTGATTCACCCAATTGCAGTTTTGATTCCCAGTGCGATCGCCTTGGCATTTCCCAGTACCTTAGCATTTCAAATTCCGCCGCCTGGATATACCGGTTCGCCGGAATTTCACAACATTTCACGAGTGGTGTATGAATACGCCTCAGCTAGTGCCAACAATGGTTCTGGCTTTGCGGGGTTGGGCAATAGCACTTTGTGGTGGAACTTAAGCACCTGTTTCAGTTTGTTACTGGGACGCTACATTCCGATTATTGCCATTTTGCTTTTAGCAGACAGCATGGCACGCAAACAAACAGTACCCCAAACTCCAGGCACTCTGAGAACCGACTCTCGGCTATTTACGACTGTCACAGCTGGTGTCATTTTGATTTTGGGTGTGCTAACGTTTTTCCCCGTTTTGGCTTTAGGACCAATAGCCGAAGGTTTTAACCTTGCCAGTGGCATTAAATAATTTTGTTCGTGGTGGGTGCTAGTTTTGAATGCGTGAATGCCGTACCTTATGAATTGTTCGTCATGGACTCCACAAATCCTTCATCCAAACCTTCTCCTCGTAAAAGCGATCGCCGCCAAGCACGCAAACAATCGCGGGTAAATACGAAAGGGCTTTACCAAAGAGCAATCAAAGATGCTTTTGTCAAGCTTAATCCCAAAAACGCGATTAAAAACCCAGTCATGTTTTTGGTTTGGGTTGGCACCATTATCACCTTACTTGTGACCATCGACCCTTATTTGTTTGGTCCGGTTTCAGGCAAAAACCTACGACTTTTTAACGGATTGATTACGGTAATTCTGTTCTGCACCGTTTTATTTGCCAACTTTGCCGAAGCAGTGGCAGAGGGGCGGGGTAAAGCGCAAGCGGATGCCTTAAGAGCAACCAAGTCAGAAACAATTGCCAAAAAACTCGCTCCTGATGGTTCAATGAGTGAAGTTTCTTCCACCAGCTTGCGGCAGGGTGATACGGTGTATGTGGTTGCTGGTGATGTGATCCCCGCCGATGGGGAAGTGATTATGGGTGTCGCCAGTGTGGATGAATCGGCAATTACCGGAGAATCTGCGCCAGTCCTCAAGGAAACAGGTTCAGATGTCGCCAGTTCTGTCACCGGCGGTACGCGGATTATCTCGGATGAGCTGATTATCCGCATCAGTGCAGACCCTGGTAAAGGGTTTATTGACCGAATGATTGCCTTGGTGGAAGGGGCGGAACGCAGCAAAACACCAAACGAAATTGCCCTGACGGTGTTACTCGCGGTTCTGACGTTAGTGTTTCTGTTTGTCGTAGTGACTCTAAGCGCGATCGCCAGCTATGTCAGAAGTCCAATCAGTGTGGCGATATTGGTTGCTTTGTTAGTCGCGTTGATACCCACTACCATTGGGGGGTTACTGAGTGCGATCGGTATTGCTGGTATGGATCGAGTCGCCCAGTTTAACGTCATAGCCACCTCCGGACGAGCCGTAGAAGCGTGTGGTGATGTCAATACGCTGGTTTTGGATAAAACAGGGACAATCACCCTAGGCAACCGCTTGGCAGAAGAGTTTATCCCCATTAACGGTCACTCTCTGGAGGAAATTGCCAATGTAGCGCTCATAGGGAGTGTGTTCGATGATACACCCGAGGGAAAATCGATTGTCCGACTGGCACAAAGACTAGGGGCAAGGATTGATTTTGACCACGAAAGGTCCCAAGCGATAGAATTTTCAGCAAAAACCCGCATGAGTGGCACAAACTTGCCCAATGGAAGTCAAATACGTAAGGGTGCGGTATCAGCCATTAAGGGATTTGTCCGTTCCCGCGACGGACGAGATTCACCAGAACTTGATGCAGCATACACAAAAGTTTCGCAACTGGGAGGAACACCGTTAGCAGTAGCCCTTGATGGTGAAATATATGGCGTCATCTATCTCAAAGACATTATCAAACCAGGTATCCACGAACGTTTTGACCAGTTGCGGCGGATGGGAGTGCGTACCGTCATGCTGACTGGAGACAACCGGATTACCGCTTCTGTGATTGCTAAAGAAGCTGGAGTTGATGACTTTATTGCCGAAGCCACCCCAGAAGACAAAATCTCCGTAATTCAACGGGAACAGGCGCTGGGCAAACTGGTGGCGATGACGGGAGACGGTACCAACGATGCACCAGCGCTAGCCCAGGCAAATGTCGGAGTCGCAATGAATACTGGGACTCAAGCGGCAAAAGAAGCAGCCAATATGGTGGATTTGGACTCTGATCCCACAAAGCTGATTGATATTGTTGCTATTGGTAAACAATTGCTGATTACTCGCGGTGCGCTGACAACTTTTTCCCTCGCTAATGATATTGCTAAATACTTTGCGATTATCCCGGTGTTATTTACCTCAGCTAATCTGGGAAGTTTGAATATCATGAAGTTGACTAGTACTCATTCTGCTGTGCTGTCGGCGTTGATTTACAACGCTTTGATTATTCCAGCTTTGATTCCTTTGGCACTAACAGGGGTGAAATTTAGACCTTTGACGGCTAATCAGCTTTTGCAACAAAATATTTTCATTTATGGCTTTGGTGGTGTGATTGCGCCATTTATTGCCATTAAGTTGATTGATATATTGATTACAGCTGTGGGATTGGCTTAATAGGAATATTTATCTGTGTCCATCTGTACGGCAGTTGCTATCTCCCTCGCGGTGCGGCACGGCTGCGCCTGTACCGTGCGTCCTCCTAGAGAGGCACGGAGACGCGCTCGTCGCAAAGCGTCCCGTGAGGGATACGCGAACAACGGGGGGAACCCCCCTTCGGGTATCTCCTATGTCCTGAGCCCTATGTCCTGAGCCCTTCGGGCACGGCTTGAGGCCGTTAGCGCAAGCTCCTCCTCAGGAGGCACGGACACGCAAAGAGCGAACGGGCACGGCTTGAGGCCGTTAGCGCAAGCTCCTCCTCAGGAGGCACGGACACGCAAAGAGCGAACGGGCACGGCTTGAGGCCGTTAGCGCAAGCTCCTCCTCAGGAGGCACGGACACGCAAAGAGCGTTCGGAGACGCTACGCGTATGCCTAACGGCACGCTTTGCGCTTACACCAGTCGCCTGGGCGTGCCGCAGGCATACCCGAAGGGTGGTTCCACCTGGAAATGCCCTTGAAGCGGCTGTCCCTCAAGTAAGGCAGGCAGAGCCTCCCAAGGCTGCATTCCCAGCCTGAGGCTGGGAACGAGGCAAAAAAACCGCCAAGAGGCAAAGGACGCAAAGGACGCAAAAGGGGAGATGAAGTAATTATTTATCTGTGTCCCATGAGTGTCCATCTGTGGTTCATTATTTCTTTGGTGTACCTTACTCCGGGTTGCAAAGCGCTATATTCGTGCAATAAGTCTAATGAGTAAGCAAGGTAGTTTATGAAGAAAAAAGTTGATGTATTGGATAAGTTTTTGCCAATGGATGTGATGCAGGCAATTTCGTTTGTCTGGTCGGAATGGCGTTCTCAAAAGTTGCCACTGGCAATTTTTGTGGCGCTTTGCCTGAATTTACTCATTGCCCCTATAGTTTATGCTGCTGCTGATGGTACTTTGGAACGCCGTTCTGCTTGGGCAATTGGCGTTTTAGGATTGGTGACTTTGGCAGTTATCGTTTACTTATTTGTTGTTGTTTTTCAGCCAGAACGCTTTTAGTTAAACTACACAATTTTATTGATTATTAAAGCATATTAAAGAGGGTGTAGAAAAAATTTTATGTCTATTCTTAGAGAAATTGCTAAAGCAATTCGTATCACTCTGATTTTATGGTTGTTGACCGCTATCATTTATCCTTTATTCATACTTTTGGTCGGTCAAGTCCCTTTCCTTAAAGACAAGGCACAGGGCAGCATAGTGCAAAATATTCAGGGACAAGAAATTGGTTCAGCTTTGATTGGTCAACAGTTCAGATCTGATCGATATTTTCAGAGTCGTCCCAGTACTATTAGATATAGCCAAGGAAAACAAGGAAATCCTACTGGCATTTCTGGGGCTAGCAATCTCGCTCCTAGCAGTCCACAATTGCTTAAGCGAATTGTAGAACAGGCAAATCGCCTCAAAGATGAAAATATACAACCATATGCCGATTTAGTTTACACCTCTGGCTCTGGCTTAGATCCACATATTTCAGTGAAAGCAGCACGAGAGCAGTTGGATAGAATTGCTCGTGCCCGTGGTGTCAGACCAGATGAGATACTTCCTTTTATTAATAAGTATACCGAAGGCAGATTTTTAGGCATTTTTGGAGAGCCTGGAGTTAACGTTTTAAAATTAAATTACGCCCTTGAGCTAGATGAGTTTAACCGTCAGCAGAATAGATAATTATTCATTAATGTAGAGACGTTGCATCCGAAAGTTCTACATTAGTCATTAGTTTTGTTGGACTATTCGCTTGTAGCAGTGGGAGCATATTAAAGCATAAAAGCCAACACTTTCATGATTGATAAGCGTGAGCTTCTCGGTAAGAATAACTCAAAACAAACAGACACTAAATCGGTACCTTCTGCCCCTTATGACCTTAGTCCAGCACGGCGAGGTAAACACAAAATATACATTGGCATGGCTCCCGGAGTCGGCAAAACTTTCCGCATGTTGGAAGAAGCCCATTCACTGAAACACGAAGGTATTGATGTCGTGATTGGGCTGTTGGAAACCCACGGACGTAAGGAAACGGCGCAAAAGGCTCAAGGGTTGGAGATAGTAAAGCGCAAGGAAATTCCTCGGGGTGGGTTGATTCTCACAGAAATGGATACAGATGCAATCATAGCCCGATCGCCTCAGTTGGTGTTAGTCGATGAACTAGCACATACTAATGTCCCAGGTTCGCTACGAGAAAAACGTTACCAAGATGTAGAAATTATTCTGGCAGCAGGTATTGATGTTTACTCCACAATGAATATTCAGCATCTGGAAAGCCTCAATGACCTGGTAGCAAGAATTACTGGGGTGGTAGTACGAGAGCGCGTTCCTGACCGCATCCTAGAGGAAGCATCGGAGGTTGTGGTAGTAGATGTTACTCCAGAAACGCTGCGAGAGCGCTTGCTAGAAGGCAAAATTTACGCACCGCAAAAAATTCAAGAATCACTCGATAACTTTTTCCAACGCCGCAACCTGATTGCTTTACGAGAGTTAGCACTGCGGGAAGTGGCGGACAACATTGAGGAAAATGCCGTTGCCTCGACTCCACAAGGTCAATTTTGCAATATTCACGAGCGGGTTTTGGTGTGTGTATCCACTTATCCCAACTCAGTACAATTGTTACGTCGGGGAGCTAGAATTGCTAGCTACATGAATGCCCCTCTATATGTTATCTTCGTTGCCGCTCCAGACCGCTTCCTCACTAAGGAAGAAAGCCTATATATAGAAACTTGTGAAAAGTTATGTAAAGAATTTGACGGTACATTCATTCGTCACACCAGCAATGATATAGCTCAGGCGATCGCCCAAATCGCTGAAAAATACCGCATCACCCAAATTGTTATAGGTGCAAGTCAGCGTACACGTTGGCAAATCCTCCTCAAAGGGTCTTTAACCCATAAATTGCTACGCTTGCTGAAAAACATCGATTTACATATTATTTCCGCCGATAAATCCGCTGAGAGAAATAATGGGTTCAATCGTTCGATGCAGGAATGATAATTTTGAGATAATTATTATCTGCGTCTATCTGCGGTTTAAAATTAGATGATTGTAATAGGTTTAATAAGTGGCACGTCTGTAGATGGTATAGACGCTGCCTTGGTAGATATTTCTGGTACAAATTTAGATATCAAAATTGAGTTGGTCGCTGGTGCAACTTATGCCTACCCAGCGGATCTCAGAGAACGCATCTTAGCAGTGTGTGCAGGGGTTGCCATCTCAATGGCAGAGTTGGCAGAATTAGATGATGCGATCGCCTTTGCTTTTGCCCAAGCAGCGCAAAATATTCAAATTGGTCACGAAAAAGCCACTTTGATTGGTTCTCACGGTCAAACCGTTTTCCATAGACCACCGGAAGATAAGAAAGCAAATACTTCCTCATCCCCACTCGGTTACACCCTCCAACTTGGTCGCGGTGCGGTCATTGCTAATTTAACGGGTATAACAACAGTGAGTAACCTCCGTGTAGCGGATATTGCTGCGGGAGGTCATGGTGCGCCCCTCGTACCTCGGATAGATGCGGCTTTGCTCAGCCATCCTCAAGAAGCACGTTGTATACAAAATCTAGGTGGTATTGGTAATGTTACTTATATGCCACCTCGCCGGGACAACTGGTTAGAAAAAATTCGCGCTTGGGATACGGGACCTGCAAATAGTCTTTTGGATTTGGCGGTGCAGCATTTAACGGATGGTGCTAAAAGCTACGATGAAAATGGCAGTTGGGCGGCGAGTGGTAATCCTTGTGAACCATTAGTAGAAGAATGGCTGAGTCAAGACTACTTTCATCTACCACCCCCCAAATCTACTGGTCGAGAGTTATTCGGTGTGACTTACCTACATCAGTGTTTACAAGACGCCGAAGCTTACCAACTCAGTCCAGCCGACTTTTTGGCAACTCTCACAGAACTAACGGCGGCTTCGATTGTTCACAGTTACCGCACTTTTCTACCACAAATGCCAGAGCGGGTGTTATTGTGCGGGGGTGGCAGTCGCAATCTTTATCTGAAAAGTCGGTTACAACAGCTGTTGGCACCAGTACCAGTCTTAACAACAGATGAAGTTGGTTTAAGTGCCGATTTTAAAGAAGCGATCGCCTTTGCAGTTTTGGCATACTGGCGACAATCAGGTACTCCTGGTAACTTACCAACCGCTACAGGGGCAAGTCAAGAAGTGCTGCTGGGTGAGGTTCACTCACCGTAGCTTTTTCGGAACGTCAACAATGCTTGTTCGTCCACTTGCTTTTAACTTGTGAGGATTGATAAGCGATGAGTAATCCTGCAGTTCTAGATTTAGCCCTTTTGCATAAACACGGTGCTTCAAACTGACAGGCGTAAAAATTTCCCTGCGGCTGATTACTGATTCTGTCTTACCCAGGAATAAAAAACTCGTGTTTTTGAGCGCAAAGTGAAAGCGAACCAAGATAGACGTTTGAGCCTCTGGGTTGAAATAAATCAGCACATTGCGGCACATCAGCAGATCTATTTTAGACATGGGAGCATCTTTAGCCAAGTCATGATGAACAAAGATGATCGTGCGGCGAAGTTGTGGGTGAAAGACATAACCCTCCTCAGTATGTTGAAAGTATTTTTCAAGCAGAACGGGAGGAATGCCCATAATATCTCTCGCACTGTATGTGCCTTGCCGCGCTTGCCAAATGGCAGCTTGATCTACATCGGTTGCAAAACACCGAACTCGCTTTAAGCAGGACTCGATACCGAGCGCTTCTGCTAATAAAATCAGGGAACTATAGATTTCTTCCCCAGAAGCACACCCCGCACTCCAAACTCGAATGGGTTCATCAGGTTGTTTGCTGGCGATGATTTTGGGGATGATGTCAGTTGCTAAATAATTCCAAGCGTCGCGATCGCGAAAAAAACAAGTGACGTTAATCAGAACGTCGTTTAACAGAGCAAGCAATTCTCTTGGCTCACTTTGCAAATACTGTCGGTAGCTTTGATAGCTATTAATGTTGATGCTTTGCATTCGGTGCTGGAACCGTCGCATCAAGGTAGAGCGTCTATAGCCCGTGTAGTCACAATTTTGGCTGTGCTTGAGGTAGTCTAATAACGCTTCAAATTCTGGGTTAGCTTCGGGCGAATTGATGACGAGTGTTGATGTTTTCTCTTGTAAAGCCATGCCTTAACCTCTAGATTGTCTGAATTGACTCAAACAAAGCACTTCAAGCAGCCAGCCAATCGCTGTTCTAGAAGCTGCATGCAGTTGTAGACGGCGGTTTGCCACACCTAGGCAACAAATGATAATGTGGAGGGGGTCACAGGCGAGCCTGTGACCCCCTGTCTTTTATGTGATTATCATTATTAATTGAAAATTTTCCTATACTTGGACGTATTCACAAAATTTACTTGCTGACAAACAAATCTTAAACTATGATTCGTATGCTTTTATTATTGTAATAAAAAATAAGGTTGCGTACGAATAATAATTTTCTCAAAAATATTATTTTTATTGCGTACGAATCAAAAATGCACACCTGAATAACGCGGGATGCGAGGTCACGCCCCGAAATACGAGTCTCAAGAAATTAAATGAATTGAGACTTCTTTTGTTATTTATATCGGGGTAGAAAGGCGAGCTTGAACCTGCTGAGGATGGCAAAAGAAGAATTGCGGCGAGAGCTACAGACTGCTATCTATCAGGTAAAACAGCAAAAGCTGCCGATCAAACGGGAAGGTTTACAGGTGAGACACGGCGATAGGATCGGGCAAATCACCATTAATGTCATTCCGTTCCAAATCGGCGCACAAGAGTGTTTTTTAGTTCTATTTGAAGATGCTCCGCTCATCCCAGCCTTGCCACCGGCAACCAATGATGGCAGCACCCCCTCTAAGCGCAAGACAAGGGAAGCGACTGAGATTGCTGGGCTCCAGCAGGAACTGGCAACGACAAGAGAACATCTGCAATCGATCATTGAAGAGCAGCAAGCCACGAACCAGGACTTGAGAGCCGCCAACGAAGAGATTTTGTCGAGCAATGAAGAGCTGCAAAGTACGAATGAGGAACTGGAAACAGCGAAAGAAGAAATTCAGGCGGCGAATGAAGAACTGAACACGGTGAATGAGGAACTGCGCCGACGCACGCTGGAAGCGACTCAGGTGAGCAACGATTTGCAGAATCTGCTCAGCACTATCAATATCCCTATCCTGATGCTAGGAGGCGATCTGCAAATTCGGCTGTTTACTCCATCGGTCGAAGGCATCTTCAACTTGATTTCAAGCGATGTGGGGCGACCGTTGAGCGATATTAATCACAAGCTGAATCTGCCTAACTTAGAGCAACAGATTTTAGAGGTGATTCGTACGCTCAACTTGAAGGCTCAGGAGATTCAAGACCGAGATGGGCGCTGGTATGACCTGCGGATTCGCCCCTATCGGACAATTGACAACAAGATTGATGGGGCGGTTTTGGTGTTGGTTGATATTGATCATCTCAAACGCAGTAACATGCAATTGATGGAAGCGAGAGATTATGCCGAAGCGATTGTGCAAACCGTGCGGGAACCTCTGCTCGTGCTGAATCTAGACCTGCGGGTTATCACTGCAAATCGTTCTTTTTATGACACATTTGAGGTTGCGCCAGTGGAAACTGAGCAACATTTGATTTTTGAATTGGGCAATGGACAGTGGAACATTCCTCAATTGCGATCGCTGCTAGAAGAGATTCTTGCCAATAATACCCAGTTTCAAGATTTTGAGGTTGAGCATGATTTTGAGCAGATTGGGCGTAAAATCATGCGGCTCAATGCTCGCAAGATGCCTATAATCGACAATACACAGATGATTTTGCTGGCGATCGAGGACATCACCGAGCTTCATCGGTTAGAGACACAACACAGCTAATAGCTTCTCGCTACACCTATGAGACGTTCAACTTGGACGGATACATCACCAAAGGCTAGAGAGGCAATAGTACCTGTAGTTAGTGTCAGTTCGGTTTCGTATTGCCCATTTTTGAGGTCACGAAATACTTGCAACCGCTTATATTTGAGGTTAACAACCCAATATTCAGTAATGCCTGCCTCAGCGTAGATATCTTTTTTTTCACCTAAATCTTTATTTAAGGTGGCGTTGGAGAATTCAATAATCCAGAAAATATCTTCAGGATAGGGGTGGTGTTCTAAGTAAACTTCGCCTAAAGGTTTGACAATGGCAACGTCGGGGACAGGTTCGGAATTGTTTGGCAGAGTTACAGGTTTAGCATCGCGGATTTTTGCCCGTTCACCAAGTAGTGTGCGGAGATAATCGGCGGCTTCTGTATTGTAGTAGGCGTGGGGTTCTCGTTCTGGCGGCATAACAATGAGATCGCCGCGCAATAATTCTATAGGCTGGTCATCAAAAATGCCTGCCTCTATTGCTCGGTGATATCGTTCAATTGTCCATTTATAGGTAGTTACGGTCATGACACTTTATCTAAGCTTTGTTCTACCGTTTAGACAACAGGGTTAGTTTGATTTTAGTGTAGTGGGCTTTGCGGTATTGGGGGCGATTGCCATGCAGGGCAGTGGCACCTTTGCAATCGCACTTTTGATGATGGGGTTGATGTAGGCTATCCGCTAAAGGCAGCAGCATGCGCGATCGCCTGCGGTTAGTATTTACCTTTTTCGCCGTAAGGCGATAAGCCGGAGGCTTGACGCTACGCGTATCGCTTTTGAATATTCTAATGCAATCTACAGTTTCAGCATTGCGGACATTTGTATTTTGTGGGTCGGTAACAACTACCAACAGACTTAGCATAGAATAGCCTTAAAACTAAAAGTCAATTAATTTCAATGGCTAAGGCAATTCCGGCAATTTACGAAAATGGAGTGTTGCGTCCCTTGGCTCCAGTAAATTTTTCTGAGCGCCAAACTGTTTGGCTACAAGTGTTACCCGAACAAACCACGACTGAACTTCTGCCTTTACTTGAACCTCTCTACGAGTCTGGTTTACTTACTCCTGCAACTTCCTCTGATGCTCCCCCGATTTCTGACGCTGATTTGGTAGCAATGGTACAGTCTATTCATGTTGCTGGTCAACCACTTTCAGAAACAATCATTGAGGATCGAGGTGAGTGGTAGCAGCATATTTTTTAGATACCAGTGCTTTGCTTAAACGGTATGTTCCAGAGACAGGAACTGCTTGGATTCAATCGTTAACTGCTCAAGAAACTGGTAATTTATTGGTCGTTACCCGAATTGTCTGGGTTGAAGTTTTTAGTGCATTGGCTCGTCGTCAGCGAGAGGGCAGTATTTCTGGTAATCAGGCTAACCAAATTTTGCAAGCATTTCGTTACCACTTCGATAGTCAATATCAAAAAGTTGAATTGTTGCCAGTAGTGACTGAAATGGCAGGACAACTTGTCAGTCGTCATCCCCTGAGAGCTTATGATGCTGTTCAACTGGCTTCTGCACTATGCATCTTACCTCAACTGTCTGGGACAAATACGATAACATTCACATTTCTCACCGCTGACGAACGCTTGCTAGCAGTTGCTCAAGCCGAAAAACTCATCACTGATAATCCCAATTACTATCTATAAATTTGTATTTACAAGAAAATTTTGCAAAATTTATGAACTTACCTAGTGAATTCTCGCTTTAAAATCATAAAGGCGATGTCTACGACGGGCTACGCCTACGCACTCTGAGCAAATGTGTCAAGTCAGCGATGTCTAGCGACAAGAAGCAGAGCTTCTACGCACTTTTGATAATGGTGTAGAGCGACAAATTATTTGACCGTGGCGACAAATAATTTGTCGCTCTACATTTAAAAGCCAGCAGTCGGATTTGAACCGACGACCTTCCGATTACAAGTCGGATGCACTACCACTGTGCTATGCTGGCGTACTTGGCTCTTTTAACTTAGCTCTTTTACGATAAAAGCTACGTTATGTTTTTTGAGCTTCACACTAATTTATGACTATACCACAAGCTAGCTGATTGTACAATATTTAATTGAAGAGCAGTATTCAGTCCAAATGAGCCTGAAAATAAGTAATTATTCTCATACTGCTGATATTCCAGCCGGAAATATATTTAAGCGCTGCAAGTGTAAAGAAATTAAAATAAATTTGTGATTTTTATCACTGATGAAATTGATAAACTAAATCATAGACCAAAGCCACCTTAAATTATGGGCTAGACACAAAAATATCTGATACAGTTTTAAGACACCATTTTTTGAGACGGCTAGGTACACTGAACAAAAAGACAGAACTGTTTTTTACAGATCATCAGAAGCATGGCAGCGTTGATCGGACGAGATTTCTTAAGTCTGGCAGACTTTAGTCCAACGGAAGTTCTAGAACTTCTGCAAATGGCATCCCAGCTAAAATCACAAAAGCTGAGGTTGCGGTGTAACAAGGTGTTAGGGCTGTTGTTCTCCAAGGCTTCAACTCGGACAAGGGTGAGTTTTACTGTAGCAATGTACCAACTGGGTGGACAAGTGATTGACTTGAATCCTAATGTCACTCAAGTGAGTCGCGGGGAACCAGTGCAGGATACAGCGCGGGTTTTGGATAGATACCTCGATGTTTTGGCTATTCGTACCTTTGCACAGCAAGAATTAGAAATTTTTGCCAATTATGCCAAAATTCCTGTTATTAATGCTCTCACTGATTTAGAGCATCCGTGTCAGGTACTTGCTGATTTGATGACAGTTCAAGAATGCTTTGGCACTTTTTCTGGATTGACTTTAACTTATGTCGGTGATGGGAATAATGTTGCTAATTCCCTGTTGTTAGGCTGTGCTTTGGTGGGAATGAATGTGAAAATTGCCACACCTAGTGGATTTGAAGCAAATGCAGCAATTATAGAAACAGCACGTTCGATTGCTGGCAATAAAACTGAAGTCCTCTTAACTCATGACGCTGAAGTCGCGACAAAAGGTGCTCATGTCATTTACACTGATGTGTGGGCAAGTATGGGGCAAGAATCAGAAGCAGACGATCGCATGCCGATTTTCCAACCTTATCAAGTCAATGAACAACTGATGAGTCTTGCTCACCCAGAGGCAATTGTTTTACACTGTTTACCAGCACATCGTGGTGAAGAAATTACCGATGAGGTGATGGAAGGTTCTCACTCACGCATTTGGGACCAAGCAGAAAATCGGATGCACGCTCAAAAAGCTTTACTTGCAAGTATCTTAGGGGCAGAGGAATTTTAAGTGAAAACGAGTAAGTAGCTAAGTATTTACTCCTCAGTTTTAACTTCTGTGTTCTAAATTCTTAAATAAAAAATCAAAAATCCCAAAATATATAGTGCATAGGGAGGTTTTTTGTAGTACTAATGTTCTAAGAACATTTGTATTTACCTCCCTACAAATTTATGGAACGTCTCACAGAAGCGCAAAGAGAACTTTACGAATGGCTAGGAGAATATATACGAGTCCATCAGCATTCACCTTCAATTCGACAAATGATGCAGGCGATGAATTTAAAATCGCCTGCACCAATTCAAAGTCGCTTGGAACATTTACGCACCAAGGGGTATATTGAATGGAATGAAGGTAAGGCGCGGACAATTAGAGTTCTGCAAGCGATAAAACAAGGTGTACCAGTTTTGGGAACAATCGCCGCTGGTGGATTAATAGAACCCTTCACTGAGGCTGTAGAAAATGTAGATTTAACTAGTTTGTCATTGCCTCCCCAAACGTATGCTTTGCGGGTTGCTGGCGACAGCATGATTGAAGATTCTATTGTCGATGGAGATTTGGTATTTCTGCGCCCAGTACCAGAACCAGATCAGGTGAGAAATGGTACCATAGTCGCCGCACGAGTGGATGGACATGGTACCACATTGAAGCGGTTTTATCGATTAGGCGATCGCATCACCTTGAAACCTGCAAACCCGAAATACAATCCAATAGAAGTAAACGCCATTCAAGTACAGGTGCAAGGTTCCCTTGTTGCCATTTGGCGCAATTACAACTGATAAATAGGGAATGGGGAATAGGGAATGGGGACTGGGTAATGGGTAGTAGTTAGTGGGTAGTAGGTAGTAGGTAGTGGATAGTGAAACAACAACTCACAAATGTAGAGACGCTTTAAACAGCGCGTTTCTACAACTAATACCAATTCTCTGTAACAATGCGCTTAATAATTACCCCCCGCCTTTGGCGTCCCCCCAAGGCATCGGGGGGACTACAGGGGGGTATTAAGGCGGCGCATCTTCATACAGAATTGGTATAACACCAACCTATCCCCACTCCCCACTCACCACTTCCCTTATCAATGAATTAGTTTATGTATTTAGTAAAGAACCAAGTTAAGCAACCGCCCACTTTCAAACTCAGGTTACCATTTGTAGGTGAAACAAAGGGCGGTTATCACACACAACCATCACCAGGATGCCCCAGAATGCCACCATCTCTGCAATTGCGGGGATATCAGCGACAAGCCGTTAACAACTGGTTTGCCAATAACGGCAGAGGTACCCTGAAAATGGCAACTGGTAGTGGGAAGACAATCACGGCGTTGGCGATCGCCTGCGAATTATACAAGCAAATTAACTTGCAAGTCTTGGTGGTGGTGTGTCCTTACCGACATCTTGTCACCCAGTGGGCGCGAGAATCTGAAAAATTTAATTTGCAACCTATCTTAGCTTTTGAAAACGTACGCAATTGGCAGAGTCAACTTTCCACACAACTTTATAATGTACGTTCTGGTTCTCAACGTTTTCTCACGGTGATTACTAGCAACTCTACCTTAATTGGAGAAGGCTTCCAATCTCAACTCAAGTATTTTCCTGAAAAAACTTTAATTATTGGAGACGAGGCACATAACTTAGGCGCACCCAGGTTGGAAGAAAGTTTACCTCGCCGTATTGGGTTGCGACTGGCTTTGTCTGCTACGCCAGAAAGGTATTTTGATGAAGGGGGAACTCAATCTTTATTTGATTATTTTGGTCCTGTTCTCCAACCAGAACTAACCTTAAGAGATGCTATTGCTCAAAATGCTTTAGTACATTATCTTTATCATCCCATATTAGTAGAATTAACAGATACAGAAAGCCGCGCTTATGCTAAATTAACGCAAAAAATTGGACGGGCGCTACTTTATCGGCAACGAGAAAATGTGGAATCGGCATATTTTGAAGATAACGAAGATTTGAAGCCGTTGTTGATGCAACGAGCCAGGTTAATTGGTGCAGCAGAAAATAAGTTAAATGCTTTGCGGGAGTTAATGTCAACTCGCCGCGAAACGACTCACACGCTTTTCTATTGCAGTGATGGTTCACAAGACGTGGGACAGCGTTCTAGCTTGCACCAACTAAAAGCCGTCGCCAAAATTTTGGGGGTAGAACTTGGTTACAAGGTAAGCACCTACACCGCCCAAACATCTTTAGAAGAAAGGGAAGTTTTGCGGCGTCAATTTGAAAGCGGCGAATTGCAAGGTTTAGTAGCAATTCGCTGTTTAGATGAAGGAGTCGATATTCCAGCAATTCAGACGGCTGTGATTTTGGCAAGTTCTGGTAATCCTCGCCAGTTCATTCAACGGCGCGGACGAGTTTTGCGTCCTCACCCAAAAAAGGAACGCGCCACAATATTTGACATGATTGTTTTGCCACCAGATTTAGACAGGAAAACTTTAGAAGTTGAACGCAATTTACTGCGAAAGGAATTACTGAGATTTGTTGAGTTTGCTGATTTAGCTGATAATGCAGGTGAAGCTAGAATCAAGTTATTGAACTTACAGAAGCGATACGGATTACTGGATATTTAATTTTTGAGTATCGCGCCAATCCGCCAAGAAAAACTTTGCGGATTGGCGTGAAATAATTTTCACATCTGGGCAAGAAAAAATTTAAATTATTATAAATAGATGATCTACCGAGCCGGGCAATGGGGTATACTTTAGATAATGGGAATATTGGCTATTTTTTTAAATCGACCAATAGTTCGATTATAACAGAAATGATATTAACTAATATGATAATATCAGAAAGACCCAAAAATCAAGCATTTTTTGAAAATTTTATGAAATAAAATGCGCGAATTTTGAAAAATTAAAAACTTACATATATTAAGATGCAATAAGCCCAGTAGACTGGTTAAAATATAACTAAAATTTTATTGAAAAAAAATGAATAAAGAAGATAATAATAAAGAACATAATATAGATGAAGTGCAGGAGCCAATTACCAATGCTCCCCCAGAAGTGCGGCAAATTATTGATCGCGTATGGCAACTAGAAAAAAGCCGACTAGATAAGAAAATTAACAGCCATATTAATGATGATATTCTGGCGATTGTGAAGGAAGCGGTGCGATGAAGCTGACTTCAATTAAACTTTGCAACTTTCGGTCTTTTTATGGCAAAACGCCGGAAATTATCCTTGCGGGAACAGAGACTTACAACACAACGATCATTCACGGCAATAATGGTTCAGGAAAAACCAGTCTCTTGAATGCGTTTACTTGGGTACTGTATGAGAAATTTAGTGCAGCTTTTGCATCAGTTGAACAGTTGGTGAATAAGCGGGCGATCGCCGAAGCAAAACCAGGGCAAGTTGTAGAGTGTTGGGTAGAGTTGGAGTGGGAACATGAAGGCAAACGCTACAACGTGAAACGCGTGTGTCGGGTTTATAAAAAAGAAACCGACGTCAACGTTACCAAAACAGAATTGCGTATGCAGGTAGCTGGGGATGATGGACGTTGGTATTTTCCCCCTCAGCAACCAGAAGACGTGATAGCGCAAATTTTACCTGTGAGTTTACATCAATATTTCTTCTTTGACGGTGAGCGCATTGAAGAGATAGTCCGTTCTGATAAGAAAGCAGAAATTGCGGAAGCCACGAAGATTTTCTTAGGTGTGGAAGTCATCAACCGTTCCATCAGTCACCTGAAGGAAGCTAAAAAAACTTTAGAGAATGAGTTAAAGGCAATTGGTGATTCCGAAATTAAACAGCTTTTGAAACAGCAGGATAATCTAGAACAGGAAATTGAGCGAATCAGCAAGCGGCAAACAGAAATTAAACAAGAGTCGGAATATCAAGAAACTTTTAAAAAAGAGACAAGCAACCTTTTAAGAGAACTCAGTGCTGCCAAGGAATTGCAAGAAAGACGGCAAGAGTTAGAAAAACAGAAAGCATCAAGTCAGGAAAACCTGAGAGAAAGTAAGGAAGCAATCAAAAAAGCGATTTCTGCACGCGGTTATACTGTATTGATCTCAGAAACAACAGCACAATTTCGGGAAATTATAAATGATTTGAAGCAGCGAGGCGAGTTAACCTCTGGAATTTCGCGGGAATTTGTGAATGAATTACTTGACTCTCAACGTTGTATTTGTGGTGCAGACTTACGCGATGGAAGTCACTCGCACAAGAATGTGAGAAAAATATTGGATAAAGCGGGTTCTTCGGCGGTGCAAGAAACAGCCATCCGTATGAGTGCTCAAGTGGATGAAATTGACAAGCAAGCAGTCAGCTTTTGGGAAGAAGTTGACAGAGAACAAACGAGGATTAATCAGTTAAGGCAAACTATCTCCCAAATTGAAGGTGAGTTAGATAATATCCAAGAACGGTTGCGGAAAGATGCCAATGAAGAAATTAGCAGTTTACAAAAGCGGTTGGATGAGATTGAAGAGAAAATCAGAGATTTAATATTAGAACAGGGTGCAAATCAGCAGCAAATTGCGACTCTTAAAACTGAGTTGGAAGTTTTGAGAAAACAAATCGCCAAACAGAAACTGAATGAAGATAGGCAAGCACTGGCGCAGCGACGCATAGCCGCAACTCAAGATGCTATTGAACGTTTCACGGAAGTTAGAAACCGTCAAGAAAAGCAGTTTCGTTGGCAACTAGAAAAGCGGGTACAAGAGATATTCAGCGAAATTTCATTTACACCCTACATTCCCAAAATCAGCGATAAATATGAACTGACGCTTGTAGAGAATACTGCTGGTTTAGAAATGCCAGTTGCAGCTTCTACAGGAGAAAATCAAATTCTCAGTTTATCTTTTATTGCCAGCATTATCGATATGGTACGGGATTGGAGTGAAAAGAAAAAAATTCTGCTGGTTCCCGATAGTAGTACTTTCCCGATTGTCATGGATTCACCTTTTGGGAGTTTGGATGAAATTTCTCGGCGACAAATTGCCAAGACAATTCCTAAATTGGCAAATCAGTTGATTGTGTTGGTGAGTAAAACGCAGTGGCGAGGTGAAGTCGAAGAAGAGATGACAGAAAGAATTGGTAGGGAATATGTGCTGACTTACTATTCTTCTAAGCCTGATTGTGAACAAGATTCTATTAAGTTGGGTGGAGAACGATATGCTTTGGTTAGGCAAAGTCCAAATGAGTTTGAGTATACGGAGATTGTTGAGGTGAATAGGGAGAGGTAGGGATATGAAAATTTCGCGCAAAGGCGCTAAGTACATGATTGCATCTGTTTGATAGCGAAAACTTAAACCAAGGCTCTGCGTCTCTTTGCGCTGACTTAGCGTTCCTCTGCGTTTAAAAACATTACGAATTAATAAAATGCTGTACTAAGAAAAACTTTGTGTCTTTGCGTCTTGGCGTGAGAATTTATGAGAAACGTAGACGCGCAGCGGCGTGCCGCAGGCTACCACAGAGGCGCAGAGGACGCAGAGGGAAGAGAGTGTTTAAGAAGTAAAAGTTAAAACAATAGCAAGGTATTGGGTTATGGTTGCGAGTTCAGACAAACGATATATGACTCCCCATATGACTCCCCAGGAATACCTGGAGTGGGAAGAACGCCAAGACACCAAATATGAGTACGTCAACGGCGAAGTTTATGCCATGACTGGGGGTACTATTCCTCATACTACCATTGCCCTCAACTTGGCTTCGGCATTAAAAAGCCATCTCAGAGGTCGTGGTTGTCGTGCTTTTATGGCGGATGCGAAAGTAGGTGTATCTGAGAATGGACCATTTCACTACCCGGATGTCATGGTAAGTTGCGATGAACGAGATAGACAAGCTATTAAATTCATTCAGTATCCTTGTTTAATTGTCGAAGTCCTTTCGCCTAGTACAGAAGCTTACGACAGAGGCGGTAAATTTTACCAATATCGTCGCATCCAAACTTTGAAAGAATACGTCCTCATCGATGCTGAAAAAATCAGTGTGGAGTGTTTTCGGCTAAATAATACAGGTTTCTGGGAGTTACATCCCTACGAGGAGGGGGATGAAGTTCACTTAACCAGTGTTGATTTTCACTTTCCCATATCTCTAGTTTACGAGGATGTCCAGTTTCCGAGGTAGGAGAAACGAACCGCCCTACGCCGTTCGCGTAGCGTGCGCTCTGCGCTCAGGCGCATGCCCGGAGGGCTTTAGACGCCAAGGACGCAGAGACAAGAGAGGGCGATCGCTTGTCGCTTAGTATAAAGTAGTGGGTTTAGAAGTGCGTAGACGCGCAGCGGCTTGTCCTTAGACATCGCTCTATCTCTAAGTTAAAATTGCAACAAAATAGATATCAATATCATGGCTGCAAATAGAATCAAAATTGCTAAAGATAAGGTTGAATTAGTTAAAGCTTTAGTAGCTTCAAAGGATACAACTGGTCCCTTTCAGACTTATGTAGAGGTTATGGTGTTTGCAGCAGCTTTAGGGGCAAAGCATAAAAAACGAGTTCCTTTAGAGGGAGTTGCTAAAGATTTATCTCCACTGCGACAGGATTATTTTACCAGCAGCTTTGCTCTGTTAATTAATTTATTGGCTATTACCGAAATAAAGGACATCAAAATTTTAGGTGATGATGATATAGCTGACGAGCAACGCATCCATATTTTTGAAGAGTATGCTAATGGTGGACTGGAAATTTTGCAAAATGAACTGCGGGGAGCAGTAGACTATTCAGAGCGGCTTCTCTTGATTGTTAGTTCTCAAAGATTTAAGCAAGAACAGCAAGAAGAGGAATTTGACCTCAGCAAATTCCTTTCTTAAGTAAACTGATTTTGACCCTCTGTAAAATTACAATTTTTCTTTCATTACTCTACTACTCTGTATCTAGCTCATCATCATCATCAGATGTTTGTTTAGCTAAAGACTGATTATATAATTCAGGCAAACCAGCAGCTAGTACAGCAGAAAATCTGTCACGAACCATATCTTCTTTTTTCTTATCATTCAATTTTTCATGTTCTTTACCATAAAAGGCAACAGTATCAAAACCTTTATGTAATGCTTTATAAGCATCAGTACAACCAGGCCACTGGGCTTTATTTGTTTCTGCATTAAAGAAATTTAGTAGCCTTCGCCTCGTTAACATCTGATAACCTTTAGCAGCATCAATTTCAGTTTTTCGAGAACCGTAGTACCACAAGGATAATAATGAAAATATTCTATCTTCTACTGCTTTTGCAACCTTGATTTTATTATTTCCAGGGTTGATAGCTACAAATGTCCATAGAGGATAAGGGTCTCCTGGTAAACTGGCATCTACTCTAAGAATATCTTTGTCATATAACCGATCCAAAAAATTCAATACATTTTCTATGTTGCCTAAGTTTACATCTTTACCTTTAGATTCAAATTCCACTATTTTCCCCAGACGAACCATAGCTTTTTGAAATATTGTTTTGAAAGCCCATTGATTCTCTTTCATCCGAGTAATAGCATCTTGATGAGCTAGTATTTCTCGTTTATTCCAATCACTATCTCTGGCAATTTCCTGTTCCCGAATAATTCCTTTATGTTTGCTCGTTTGAGCTTGAAATTTACCAAATTTACCCTCAATTAAATTATTTTCACGAGCATACTTAAGCAAGTTATTGTATGGTTTGAACTCTAATAAAAGTTTTAATAACCAGGGACGAAAGTTAACTTTAAAACCTTCTATTGCGGAGTCAAGGTAATTTTCTGGTATTCGCACAAATGGTGTAACTGGTTCTCCATCTTCATCACAGTAGTCTTCTACATAATATTCTTTGAGAGAACGCCCCTCATACTGAACTTCTTTATCATTTATACCGAGTGCAGAGTCAATACTTTCGATAAAATCGAAAACTTGCTTCTTTTCCATTGGATCGCGTGGTAGTTTTAGATCTAATATTGCCGAAACCAACAAATCCAAATGAACTAGCGAATTCAAGTAGTAGGAACTATCAAACCGATTTGAGTCGTCTTGCCACCGTACTAGAGAAAGGGGGAGTCTATCTTTAGCGTCTTCACCTGTACTCTCAGTCAGTAATGTTCTGACACATTGTGCGCTAATGCTCTTGTCATCAAGGATGAGTTCTCTAGCCTTATCTACTGTCTTCGCATTTTTATTTAAATCAGTAAATAATTCACGAGCAATTCCCCGAATGGAATAGTCAGCTTCACTCTGAACGTTTTGGAAACCAGAATCAGGATGAAGCAAAACGAACAAGACTGGAATTTTAGTTTGTTGCTCAACTGTACGGAGAGTACCGCCCCGAAACTTTTGATCTTCACGGAAAGTACGGAGTGCCCAGAGGCGATGTTGTCCATCTACAGCGACTGCCAACACTCGATCTTCATCCCAGCGAAGTCGAGCAGAAAGTCCGATAGAGACGAATTGAACACCCCCAAAGTTGGCAACTTTGGCTTGTGAATGGTTCCATTGTGCATCATCAGGATCAGTACCATCCCAAGGAATAGGAGGAGGCTCGATGCTTATAGAATCATCGAAAGTATCCTGAATCTTGCCATCAGAACCCTTTGGCATCAATACAATAGTAATTGCATTAAAAAATTTTAGCTTTTTCGGATCGAGAAGATAGCCTTTAACAATATCATCTTCTACTCTCTTCTCATCAATCTCCCGTTGAAAAAGTTCTTTAAGTGACCATTGTGTATCTAACGAAGCAGGAATTTGTTCAGCAATCTTCAGTTCGTCAATAGCTCGGTTAATTTCTAGTAGTGAAAGGAAGTAGGGAAGTGCTATACCTTCCGATAAAGTGTAAATACCAGTTAAACCATACAGAGGTTTATTGAATCTTGCTTTTCCTTCATTATTTGAGAATATCAGCATTTTATATCAACCGTATCTAAGAGTAAATGATGGAATAAATAGCCTAGATAATATATCTTCAATTAGTTTGTCTGAAGCAAGTTCAGAACATTCAGAGTCTTCATCAACTTGATTTTCCAATTCATCGGTTTCATTGAAACCATTTGGGGCAATGCTTGAATCACTATATGAAGTATGAATAATTAGAAGCCTGCATCGATTAATTCTGTGCCCAGCAGATGCTAGTCTTTCGCGTAGAATGCTACTCTCACGAAGATGGCTGCGAATTCGAGAGTATAAATTAGTCGCTTTACCTATATATAATGGCTGCTGAAATATCAGGGAATTATTCAGAAGCATACACAGCAGTTGACGAAAGGACGAATCAGCAGCTAACTCTTTCAGCAACAGTTCTTTAGAAAATGAAGTCTCCGCTTGGAGTCTGATCCTGTGTGCTGGAGGAAGTCTTGTTTCTCTGGGAGCGGAATGATCCTTACAAAGTTCCTCCAGAATATACTGAACGAAAACTTCAGGATCGTCTTTAGCAGCAGGATCAAGCTCAAATCGCCGATACCAAGCGTAAACACCACCGATATTTTCGGGGATGCGGCTTAAAACAGCACTATTTCCGCGCATCTGTGCTAAGTCGTACAAGACGACGTTTTCACTTAGCTGTTGCACAGCATCATTGCCATGTAGCCATGCCACAAAGTAGACTCCTTTTATACATTACGTATCAAGGTAGCATAAGAATTTCTCTATGGGCGAGTCATCATTAGTAACTACAGAACGGGTGGAAGCCCTACCGCCTTCGGTTCAACAAACTTGCCATCAAAACCTATTGTTTGATTTTCAAAAGTTCTAGCTTTAGCCAAATCCTTACGAAGTTCAGCACGTTCCATCTGATCTTGAATTCCGCCCAAAATATATATCAGTAACTTCGCCGCCAAATCCCGTCCAGCAACCTGCACCCGCTTTTTGTTTGGATCATACAAAACACCGTACCAGAGAGATTGCGGGTACTCCATACCGCTAAAACCACCGGAACGGTCGAACTTTTGCAGCTTCTTAAAAATGTCTGCTAGCGAAAAACTTTTCTTAAAAACCAGAATACCCAAAGCTTGCGCTAACGCTACTTGACCAACAGGACGGAAAAGCATATTTCCTTCGCCGCCATCCTTCTCAAAGCTGAACCGTCGCAATGCAGGCGTAGTCTCATCTTCCAGAAGCTTATAACTTGGAAGGCTTGCTAAACAATCGAATAACTTGTGAAACTCCTGTATCCCCTGCTCAAGTTCCTCATCCTCTGGACGCATGGGAATTAGACCTTTATCCAAGGGTTTCCAGTGAGAGTACTTTTGCCCCAAATATCGCTCAGACATTTCTTTGACAGCTTGCAGCGTTGTCAAAACTGTTGAGTTCGCTGCAACTGTCGCACTATTCCAATTGACGCGAGGCTTTCGCGTTTCTTGTTGTTCCAAAAGCGGATGGTTGACAGCGATTTTTCTGGCAACAATCGAAAAACCATCATCTTCATTGAGCTGTGCTAACTGACCTTTACTCAAGGGTGCAGCCATCAGGTTAACATGAACAAAAATGGATCTCACCCGTCGCCTTGCTTCTTCGCGGGTTTCGCCAGCCGCAACCGCACAAATGAACTCAATACCAATTTTTTCCTTGGGCAAACTTTGCAGGTAACTTGGTTCTACGTGGTACTTTTCTACCAAGTCAGCCAACGTAATGAAAGTTTCGTAAGCGGTTTTATCCTTTTTGTATCGCTGGAGTTTGCCAGTTTTGATCAACTCCATTAAACCCTGCACCCCCATCAATCGGTGTTGACCATCCAAGGCATAAATGGTGACATTCTCCTCAGAAATATTCAGCAGACCAGCTTTATCATCTTTATCCAGTGCAGTGAATTCGGTGGTAGATTTTGTGGCGCGTCCCTGACTATCCCACTCAGCAGCTTTGGGATTATCCACCCACGGTTGATTAATCACCACGAGAACTGGCGGAAACTTGTGATTTTTTCGCGCTGCCAAATACTGCACTAGGGGTGCTTGACGTGACCAATCAAGGGGGCGCTGTTGAATTTCATCAATGCTATCCGCGTCAATTTCGACGTTATCAGTCTCTGGATTGTACTTTTTTTGAAGCAGTGGTAAGCCAGACGCGAAGTGAACACGACCCGCAAACCATTCCAGACTGACAGAACCAACATAAGCCTCGGTACCACCCATCTCGGTTTTCTGAACGAGAATGCGATCCTTCCTCCCAAGGAACTTCTCTAGCAGTAAAGCGAGTAGCTGTTGATCTTTGATTTCCCGTTGCAAGTACTCGCTAGCGATGTCAGTGGTTAGGTCGGATGCGCTGTCCTTCATGGTAGTTTTTGAAAATAACAGTTTGTTGCACAGGTCAATTGTCTAAAAAATTTGATATTAATATTAATGTTTTTAAAAACTCTTCAAATAAAAGATGATACAATTATATACTGACCAAAGCGGCAGACAACTTTAAGTCGTAGCCACACAAACAAAACCAGCCGACGTCGTGGGTTTTACAACCTCAATTAAGTCCGCCAGCGCGGACTTTGTTTGTGCAGAGCGATACCAAAGTCTAAGGAGTGGGCGTCAGTCGCTGGTTGCAAGAAGTCACTGACCCCAGCCTAAAAGGGATGGGGCTTGAAAGCGGAAGATTCACCAACTTCTTAATTCAGGACTAAACCAGTGTCTAGCTTACGGGTTAACAGCCCAAACTGAATTATCTGATGGTGGTACATCAAAGGACGTTACTGGATGCTTCCCAAGTCTGTAACCTCTCCGATAGTCAGTAGCGTTCGCGAAGCGTGCCCGAAGGGCTTAGGGAAATAAACACAAGGGCTTATCGCCACTTGCTCATGCGTACAGAGTGAACAACATCACTTGGTAACTGTCGATAGCGAAAGTGCAATACAAAAGTACACGGTGTGAAGTATCTCCAAGGCGGTGACAAGGTTTATTACGGGGATTAACCTCCCCGTATCCCAAATTAAGTAAAGCCGTCCTACAAGGACGGGGTTTCTACCCAAGTTTTCGATGAAGTGATGATCGCCCGTGTTTCCAGAGGTAGGGAGAAATGGCTAAAGCACAACAACTAGAAAATCAAGCTCAGCAAGCACCTTCTACGGTGATAGATAATATCCCATCTCTGACCACTGAAATACAAGAATTATACTGTCTAGACGAAATACCTTGGATTATAGGCGTATCCTGGGGTAAAGATTCTAGTGCTGTATTGCAGCTTGTTTGGAATGCGATCGCCGCTTTGCCTACTGAAAAACGAACGAAAACAATCCATGTCATTACAACAGATACTCTGGTAGAAAACCCTGTAGTCTCTGCTTGGGTTCGCAAATCATTGGAACAGCTCAAGCTTGCCGCCAAAGAAAAGGGTCTACCAATTGAGCCTCATCTGCTAAAACCAGTCATTGAAGACACATTTTGGGTAAATTTGATTGGTAAGGGCTACCCAGCTCCTCGTAACCAGTTTCGCTGGTGTACTCCACGTTTGAAAATTAATCCGGCTAATCAATTCATCCGTGAGATAGTTCGCGCTAATGGTGAAACAATTCTTGTCTTAGGGACTCGTAAAGCTGAGAGTAGCAAACGTGCTGCTACGATGAAAAAACATCAAGTTGGTAGAGTACGCGATCGCCTCAGCCCAAACGCAAGTCTACCCAACTCTCTCATCTACACTCCTATTGAAGACTGGAGTAACAATGATGTTTGGGTTTACCTTCATCAATGTGAAAATCCTTGGGGACAAAGCAATAAAGAATTATTCTATCTCTATCGAGGTGCAACAGCAGATAACGAATGCCCTCTTGTGATTGATACTTCTACTCCCAGTTGTGGTGATTCCCGCTTTGGATGCTGGGTTTGCACAATGGTTAATAAGGATAAATCAATGGAGGCAATGATCCAAAATGACGAAGAGAAAGAATGGATGCAGCCTCTGCTGGATATCCGTAATGAATTAGATGTGCAGGATGACCATGACAAAAGAGACTTTAGACGAATTTGGGGGGATGTCCAACTCTTTGAGCGCAATAAAAACGGTGAAATTTCAGTTGATCCAATACCTGGTCCTTATACAAAATATTGGCGAGAGCATTGGTTAACACGAGTCTTAAAAGCGCAAACACAAATCCGGCACACAGCACCAGCAAATATGCGCGACACAACCCTAATTACCTTAGAAGAATTGAGCGAAATTCGCCGCATTTGGCTAGAAGAAAAACACGAATTTGATGATAGTTTGCCCCGCATTTATATGGAAGTTACTGGTGAAGAGTTCCAAGATCCGCGTCCTGGCGCTGGCTATAGTTTGCTAGGTCATGATGAATGGGCTGTGTTAGAAGAAATCTGTGAAGGTGATGCGATGCACTTGGAACTGATGGCGAAACTGTTGAACACGGAACACCAGTTTCGCAAGATGGCGCGTCGCGTGGGAATATACGATGCACTAGAAAAGTGTTTTAAAACAAGTTCGCGTTCCCAAGATGAAGCGATTAAAAATGCACACTTGAAAAGGGATTTGAAAGAGGCTGTTGATAAAGGCGATGTTGCAACAGTTAAACAGTTAACTTTGGGAGATGTTGCTGTTGAAGATAACAGTGAAACTGCCAAACCGCGAACTTGGGCAAACATCAAGTTTCAAGCTAAAGATTCAGATGATTGACTTGTTTGACTCGTTCCCACGCTCCGCGTGGGAATGCCTACCCAGAGGCTTAGCCTCTAGTTTACCTCATTCATATTATATAGGAGGCAGAGCCTCCCAAAATACATTCCCAGGCTCAGCCTGGGAACGAGATATAAAACATCACCATGATTTTTCTTGAACTCGTTCTACAAAACTTTGGTCCCTACTTTGGGAAACAAGTCATCAATCTCGATCCAAAAATTGATAAAGACAATTCTTGCCCAATCATCCTCTTGGGTGGGATGAATGGTGGCGGAAAAACTACCCTGATGGACGCCATTCGCCTCGCGCTTTATGGACCTCGCGCCCAATGTTCGACCCGTGGAAATCTTAGCTACGGCGATTTTCTCACCCAATGCGTTAACAGCCACGCGCCGACAAATGAAAAAACCCGGATTGAATTGGCTTTTGAACACATTGAAAATGATAAGCCAGTCAAATATCGTGTTGTGCGGACTTGGGAAAAAAATCCTAAAGATGGTAAAGACCACTTAGGTATTTTGGATATTCGTGAAAATGATGAATGGCTGGACACGGCATTAGTTAATATCTGGGATGAGTATATTGAAAATCTGCTGCCTGTAGGAATTTCTAATTTGTTTCTTTTTGATGGGGAACAGGTTAAAGAACTGGCAGAACAGGAAATTCCTCCACCAATTGTCGTAGATGCGATTCGCGCACTTTTAGGATTAGAATTGGCGGAACGTTTGGCAGTTGATATAGAAATTTTAACCAATCGCAAACGTAAGGAACTTGCAGATACTAAAGATTTGGCAAATTTAGAGGAAATTGAACAAAAGCTGAAACAGCAAGAAGAAGAATACCAAGCAACTAAAGAGGTAGAGATTAGCTTGGCAACATCTCTAAAAGATGCGGAAAAAGAGCAGCAAGAAGCTTTTGATAAATTCATTTCTGAGGGCGGTAAAATTGCAGCAGAACGCACCCAGTTAGAAAAGCAGCGTGACCAAAAGAAAGCAGAGACAGAGGAATCTCGTCAAGGTATGTGTGAATTAGCGGCTGACGTTTTACCGCTAGCATTGATTGAACCTTTACTTACTCAAGCACAAACCCAAGCAGAAAAAGAATTTCGCATCTCTCAAGCACAAATTGCACGGGATATCTTATTTGAACGAGATAAACGCCTCTTAAATTGGATGAGTCAGGTAGGTATTTCAGAAGAACAAATTGACAAAATCAAAACTTTTCTCGACCAAGATGTAGAAACGTTGAATTCAAGCTTTCTACAACCTGAAGAACTTTGGTTATTAGCTGATGCTGAAACTTTGAGTCAATTGGGAAACGTTCTCTACTATTTGCAAAATACTAAAAATCTTGCCAAGCAGCAATTAGGGATTTTCAAAAATAAGGAAGAAGAAATTATCACCCTGGAACGACAAGTGCAGACTGCTGCATCACCAGAAGATTATAATAAGCTAGTCCAAGCACTGCAAAAAGCACAAAATCACGTTGCTGAAGTAAAAGCGAATTGGGAAGCAACACGCCGTCGGGTGACGGAATTAGAAGACGTCATCGAAAAGTTAAAAAAAGACTTAAAAGAATATACTGTGCAAACTATTGACCGCAAAAATAGAGAGCATATTATTGCAGCTTCTGCTAAAGTCCAAGATACACTCAAAATTTTCCGTGAAAAATTAACCCTGAGAAAACTTAATAAACTCGAAGTCGAAGTCACCGAGTGCTTCCGCTATCTCCTGCACAAATCTGATTTAGTGCATCGCGTGGCAATCGACACCCACAGCTTCAGCCTCTCACTGTATGATTTACAGGGGACACCCGTTCCCAAACATCGCCTTAGCGCTGGAGAAAAACAACTTTTAGCGATCGCCTTCCTTTGGGGATTAGCTCGTGTTTCCGGACGCCGCCTACCAGTTGCAATTGATACACCCTTAGGACGCTTAGACTCCTCCCACCGCAGTAACCTAGTTGAACGTTACTTTCCATCAGCTTCTCATCAAGTCATTCTCCTTTCCACCGACACCGAAATCGGACAAAAAGAAGTGCAAGCCTTGCGGGAAAACGAGGCGATCGCCCGCGAATACCTCCTCAAATACGACTCATCCACCCGCCAAACAACAGTCCAACCAGGCTACTTCTGGTAACCCTCTTCTTCATCTCTTCTTGGCGCTTTTGGCGTCTTGGCGGTTCGTTATTCTAAGATTCTAAGAAAACTATGGAATCCCCAATAGATCGTATCAAACTCTCTCAAACAGCCAAAGACCAACTCCTCAAACTCAGACGCAACACTAAAATCGATCAATGGAATATTCTATGTCGTTGGGCATTTTGTCGTTCCCTCGCCGAACCAACCCCACCCTCACCTGTACCAATTCCCCAAGATAGCAACGTCGAGATGACATGGCGCGTTTTTGGCGGTGAAATGTCCGATATTTTGCTACTCGCCCTCAAGCAACGCTGCTACAACGACGGCTTCGGAACAGACAAAGAAACTCTCGCCACGCAATTTCGTCTCCACTTGCATCGTGGTATTGGGTACTTAGCAGGCGATCCAAATATCAAGAAGATTGAAGATTTGATAGAACTGGCGACGAACAAGATATAAGAATTAATAAACCACAGATGGACACAGATGGACACAGATAAAAAACATCTGTGTTCATCTGTGTGTATCTGTGGTTCTTCTTAATATTATTATGTCGTTAGAGAGCTACGTAGAAATAGAACGCCATAGAGCCGCGATTGTTCGCACTGACTTATCGAGACCTGTGCGATTGGCAATAGAATGGGCAATTATAAATAAAGATACCACGTTTTTTGACTACGGATGCGGACACGGTGGCGATGTCCAGCGAGTGGCAAACTTGGGCTACAGCAGTGCAGGCTGGGACCCTTACTACTACCCGGATATTCCGCCCATTCCTGCTGATGTCGTTAACTTGGGCTTTGTCCTGAACGTGATTGAAGACCCAGAAGAACGTCGCCACGCTCTTTGCAAAGCATGGGAACTCACCCGCAAGGTCTTAATTGTCGCGGCACAAGTGCTGATAAATGCTCCCAGCAAAGCTCAACTTGCTTACGGCGATGGCATTGTAACTCGCCGCAATACTTTTCAGAAATATTACGAACAAGAAGAACTCAAAAAATACATTGATGAAGCCCTGAATGTCGATGCGGTACCAGTGGCGCTGGGCGTCTATTTTGTTTTTCGAGATGAAGCCGAAAAAGAAGGATTCAAGGCAATACGCTTTTTCTCCAGAACCTCAACGCCAAGAGTACGCATCCCTACCAAACGGTTTGAGGACTACAAAGAAAAGCTGGAACCACTGATGGATTTTTTTACCAAACGTGGGAGACTTCCAGTGAAAGGCGAATTGGATAACGAACAGGAATTACTAGGCGAATTTGGAAACTTCCGCCGTGCTTTTGCTGTAGTTTTGCAAGCCACGGATGAAGCGGAATGGGATGCGATCGCCTACCGTCGTTCTCTTGATATCCAAGTTTATCTTGCTCTCACCCATTTCGAGCAGCGCCCTGCATGGCACAAACTATCACCAGAAATGCGCCATGACATCAAAGCCTTTTTTGGCAGCTATGAGGAAGCTTGCGAAGTCGCTGACGCCAAGCTTTTTAGCTTAGGGAAACCAAGAGTCGTTCAAACTGCTTGCGAAAAAAGTAAAATTGGCAAACATACTCGCAGCGCCCTTTACGTCCATGTTTGTGCGCTTGGTGAACTCGACCCTTTGCTGCGAATTTACGAAGGCTGCGCTAGCCGCACCATAGGGCGTGTTGATGGGGCAACACTGATAAAGTTTTGTACAGATGAACCGCGTATTTCCTACCTATTTTACCCTGAATTTGATACTGATCCCCATCCAGCGTTAAAAGCAAGTATCACAATTGACTTAAAAACGTTGTACATAACTCACCGAGACTACGAACAAAGAGCAAATCCGCCAATTCTCCACCGTAAAGAAACATTTGTGACAACAAATTACCCACTCTACGAAGAATTTGCCCAACTCACCCAACAAGAACAGGAATTAGGGCTACTCAAGCACAAAAGCGACATCGGAACTCGTGAAGGTTGGGCAAAATGCCTGGCTGAACACGGTGTAGAAATTACAGGACATCAAATTTATCAAGTTAAAGACGTTTAGGAAACAGCCAAAAACTGAAAAACGCAAACTGCATAAGATTGCGGAACTTTGTGTTACATATTGGCATCTTTGCCTGACATTACACAGTAAGTGTGGCAAGATATCTGAAATTCATCCTGGTCAGGAGAATTATATAAAACAGTCAGGGTTCTCTCGCCCTCGCGGCAAGCCCATGCCTAAAAGGCAGGGGCTTGCTGATTGACTCACCTGACCAGACTGCTCGTTTAAGGCAAGAGTTTAAGACCCACTTCAGAATGCTTGCTAGTTCTGAACCCTGGAACCGAACGATTAAACAGGCTTACGGAGAATAAACCAGTGTCGTTCGGAAAGTACCGACCTTAAACAATGTCGTTCGCGCAGCGTCTCCCCTTGGGAGAAGCAAACATTACCTGTAAAAAGGATGCAGCAATGCAAAATTATGTTTTTGTTATTGACCAAAACAAGCAACCTCTTAACCCGATTCCTCCAGCACGAGCTAGAGAACTGTTAACAAAACAAAAAGCCGCAGTGTTCAGAATGTATCCGTTTACTCTGATACTCAAACACGTAGTTGACAACCTAGCACCAAGACCACTAGTGATCAAGCTTGACCCCGGTAGTCGATTCACGGGTATTGCGGTTCTTGATCAGGATAAGGTTATTTGGGCGGCTGAGTTAGAACATAGAGGGTGGCAAATTAAGGATTCTTTGGAATCAAGACGTTCATTGCGTCGCAGTCGCAGGAATCGCAAAACTCGCTATCGTCAACCGCGTTTTGATAACCGTAAACGTCCACAAGGGTGGTTACCTCCATCTTTAATGCATCGTGTTCTTACGGTTGAAACTTGGGTAAAGCGGCTTTGTTTGTACTCTCCCATTATTCAAATAGCGATGGAATTAGTCAAATTTGACACTCACAAAATGCAAAACCCAGAGGTTGATGGTGTTGAATATCAGCAGGGCGAACTCACTGGGTATGAGGTGCGGGAATATCTTCTACAGAAGTGGGGGCGTAAATGTGCGTACTGCGATAAAGAAAATGCACCACTCCAGGTTGAACATATTCACCCAAGGTCAAAAGGCGGTAGCAATCGCGTCAGCAACTTAACTCTTAGTTGTGAGCGGTGCAACGCGAAGAAAGGAGTCAAACTTGTTGATGAATTCCTTAAAAAAGATCCTGTTCGGCTAGAAAGAATTAAGCGGCAAGCCAAGCAACCACTAAAAGATGCTGCGGCGGTCAATGCAACTCGTTGGGAATTGTTTCGCACATTGAAGAATATTTTGCCTACAACTACTGGAACGGGCGGACAAACAAAGTTTAACCGCACTCGCTCATGCTTGGAAAAGCAACACTGGATTGATGCGGCTTGTGTTGGGAATATCGAAACAATTAAGTTACTAACCCAACAACCATTACGCATTAAGTGTACTGGTTGGGGAACCCGTCAAATGTGTGGTACTGACAGTTACGGTTTCCCAACTCGTCATCGTGAACGCAAACAAGTTCATTTTGGTTTCAAAACTGGCGACATCATTAAAGCTGTTGTACTTTCCGGGAAGAAAGTTGGGGAATACGTTGGTCGGGTATTATGCCGCAAAACTGGCAGTTTTGATATTGTCACTAAAGCAGGTCGTATTGCGGGTATTAGTTACAGATTTTGCACACCAATTCAACAAAAAGATGGTTACTCTTATGGTTTTTAAGATATCTGGACGGCGAATAAATTCGCCTGTTTGCTCCTGGCAGCCATGTTTAGAAAACAGGGGCTTCCGCCACGAGGAGGTTCGGTGAAAACAATTTCATCGCTTTTGCAAGTTTTTGGCAGCCGGAAGATGGCGGCTTTGTCGTTACTAGGTTTTTCATCCGGTTTGCCTTTGTATTTAACAACTCAGATGTTGCAAGCTTGGATGACTGTGGAAAATGTCGATTTGACAGTCATTGGGTTGTCTAGCCTAGTCGGTTTACCTTACTCGTTGAAGTTTGTCTGGTCGCCTCTGTTAGACCGATTTTCGCTGCCATTTTTGGGACGGCGGCGGGGTTGGTTAATTTCGATACAAGTGGCGTTGTTGATTGCGATCGCCTTCATGTCTTTGCAACAACCCAAGCAAGCATTACAACTATTAGCCATCAATGCCGTACTGATTGCCTTTTTCAGTGCGACTCAAGATATCGTCGCTGACGCCTATCGTACCGATGTCCTTCATCAACTAGAAATGGGCGCTGGTGCAGCGGTTTTTGTCTTGGGTTATCGAGTAGCGCTATTAACTACAGGTTGGTTAGCGTTCAGACTTGCAGATCAGATTCCTTGGTCATCAGTTTACTTGGTAATGGCGGGATTCATGGTGATTGGAATTCTTGGTACTTTGTTAGCACCACAACCAAAGGAAATCAGTCCACCAGAATCTTTAGCCGATGCCGTGATATTACCATTTGGGGAATTTTTCCAGCGATTGGGGTTACTCCAAGGCTTTTTAATTCTGTTGTTCATCATTCTTTACAGACTAGGTGATGCCTTAGTTGGTAATATGTCCATACCCTTTTTGCTGCAAACCGGATTTACCCAAACCGAAATAGGTGATATCCGAAATGGTATGGGACTGCTTGCTACCATTGTAGGTACTTTAGTTGGTGGTTCAATATTAAGCAAAATTGGTATCAATCGCTCAATTTGGGTGTTTGGCGTTTTGCAGGCTTTCAGTAATATTTTTTACTTTTTTCTTTCTCAAGTTGGAAAAAACTATCAATTTCTGGTAATTACAATCAATGTGGAAAACTTTTGTGCTGGGTTGGGAACAGCAGGCTTTGTTGCCTTTATGATGAGTCTTTGTAACCAGCGCTTTTCTGCCACGCAATATGCCTTACTTTCCAGCTTCATGGCTCTCAGCAATAATATTCTTGTTGCCCCAACTGGCGGATTGGCAAAAAGCACAGGTTGGTCTATGTTTTTCTTAATTAGTATAGTCGCTGCTTTGCCGGGGCTACTTCTGTTGCCATTCTTTGCCCCTTGGAACTCTAAGCCAGTGGCAATGAACAGACCAGGTCTCGACTATGAGGAATAAGGATTTATGGGGCAGAAACTAATTATTATTGTTGCAACAGCTATTCTCTTAATTACTGGCGTCTTACTTGGCTACGTTCTCTCCCAGTTAGTTCTGGGATTCTTGACGCTTAACCTACTAACATTTCTAGGAACATTTAGCCTAATTGTCATTTTTGGTACGCTTTATTATGTTTTATTTTGGGAGTTTAGAAGACAACAGTCGCAAACAGGTCCCGGAAGAACGCGACGTTCAACAACAGAGGAGCGTTCAGTTGATGTCAATCTCAAAAACAGGCTCATCTCTTTAGCTGGTGATGTTGCTAGCGCCGAACGGCTAGTCAATCAGACAAAGCAAGATTACCCTGGTATGCCAGAAAATTGGTATTGGGAAAAAGCAATTGCTGACTTAGAACGCGATCGCCCTTAGGGGCGCTGTTCCTTACCCAATCGCCCGTAGCCCTCAGTTATGTGCGCTCTTAGCATCGGGAGCAGCATACGCTTTGCGATCGCCCTTAAAAAGCATCACTCAGTCCAACAAGCCTCAAGCCCTGCTAAAAGCAAAGCTTGAGGCTCATTCACAGCTAGTAGGTGCTTTACAATCAGCGAAGTGTTTTCTTTAAAATTACGCAAAAATCGCTAAAATAAACCAAGAAAGCTTCACAATACTTTAAGTAAAATTCTCATAAAAATTCGCTGTTGGTTGCAAAATACAAAGAATATGGCTATATTTCGTCAGTACATCGCCCCGTTCATCGTGGTGCTGATATTCCTCACTGCCCTTGTAGCAGTAAGCGCCCGCATCTTTTTACCCTCTGATATGGCTGCACCCGCCCCGATTGAAGAAAATAGGCAGATAAGCAGATGGGAAAATGGGGGTTTGGGGTTCCCTGTGGAGTTGGGGACGGTAGGAAAAATCAATTCCTCCTTGTCCTCGTTGTCCTCCTTGTCTCATTCTTTAAGTGTCTAAGGAACTGCTACCGGGTTACAAAATTCGCCGTGGTTCTACCTTGGATAAGGCGCTGCTAGTGAAATTCATGCAGCGAACTTACCAAGAAGCCTACCCACAGCAAGATTTCTCCCATTTAGCCAGAACAGTCGAGCAATACTTCTCCAACGACACCCCTGTGTGGTGGGTAGACTTTGCAGGAGAAGAACTCAGGCGAGAGGGAATAACATCCCCCTCATCCCCCTCATCCCCCGTTGCGTGTCTCTGGGTGGGAAATGCCATAGATCAAGTGCAGGGAACGCGCCATGCTCACATCTTTTTACTCTACGTTGTGCCAGAACACAGACAACGAGGTATCGGCACAGCTTTGATGCGATATGTAGAAGATTGGGCAAAGGCGAGAGGCGATCACCAAATTGGATTGCAAGTGTTTCAAAGCAACACAGCCGCATTAAATCTTTACAATCAGTTAGGTTATCAAACCCAGTCACTATGGATGGTAAAATCTCTTGATAGTTCAAGGAAATAGGGGTGTAGAAAAATTTTTGAATGTTGAATTTTCAAAGAACTTGCCTTACCCCTTATCCTTATAGTTAGAAAAATAAATAGTTAGAAAAATAAACTACTATTAAGAGTTTGACTTATTGACATGGGGGGTTATATGTTAATCCCTATCAGGGATTGAAACTATGTATGACGAAGACGACCTCAGCCTACTAGATGTCGAAGCAGAGCTAGAAAGCCCTCTGGATCATATGGAACCGCTCTCTGCCCAAACAGAGACGCCAAAGCCGAATCCAGAGCAGATGCTAGCATTATTAGAACATCCTCAGCCACAGCAAAGGATGCTGGCAGCGCGTGCTTTTTGCGACATAGAAGATGCGAGGGCGACTCCGCATCTGATTCGCTTGTTAACTGATACCTGTCCCTTGGTGCGCGTGAGTGCGGCATATGGTATCGGAAGAAACCCAAATCCAGATGCTGTTGAACCGTTGATTGCCCAGTTAAACCGAGATTGGAACGGCTACGTGCGTAAAGGAGTCGTTTGGGCATTGGGAAACTGCCGCGATCGCCGAAGTCTCGCACCCCTAGCAGACGCTTTAAGAACCGATATTTCCGCAGTACGTTTGTGGGCAGCCAGCGCCTTGGCGCAGATGGCAGACGTGGGTTACGAGACAGTTGTGGGAGCAATACCAGCCTTGATTGCAGCCTTGGTGCAAGATCCTGTAGCAGCAGTGCGAAGTAATTGTGCTTGGGCGATTGGACAACTGTGTCGCGAACTGCCTTCTAACGTAGTTTACGCCACCGCTATTGATGCATTAATTCAAGCATTTGCCGAAGACCAAGATTTGGGAGTGCGGGAAGACACCAAAGCAGCCCTTCTGGGAGTCGGCGATCCCCGTGGACTTCAATTGATTGAAACACTTGAACAAGAAGGATGGTTTTAACAAGTTAAAAGTTAAAAGTTAAAACTCAAAAGAAATTTCTTTTTACTTTTGCCTTTTTACTTTTAACTTTTTCCGCCCGTATACTGAATCCGATAAATACGGTTATTCGCTTCCTCTGTGACTAAAAGACTACCGTCAGGTAAGACGAGCAAGCCTACAGGACGTCCCCATGTAGTTGGTATAGCAGGGTCTAGCAGGAATCCTGTCAGGAAGTCTTCATAGTAACCTTGCGGTTGCCCTTTCGTATCAAATGGAACAAAAGCAACTTTATAGCCAGTGCCGCGATCGCGGTTCCACGAACCACGAAAGGTAACAAAAGCACCATTACGATACTTTTGGGGGAACGTCTGACCGTCATAGAATTGCAATCCCAACGCGGCTGAGTGCGCTTGAAACAGCACATCTGGGGTGCGGGTACGGGCTGCTAAATCAGGGCGTTTACTTTTGTCACTCGTCTTCTGACGTGGGTCAAGGTTATTTGGTGCTAGATATGTATAAGGCCAGCCATAGAATTCCCCTTGCCGAATGCGTGTTAAATAGTCTGGTACCAGGTCATCGCCTATACCATCCCGTTCATTGACAGATGTGTAAAGTTCCTTAGTCACAGGGTGAAAGTCCAAACCGACTGGATTACGCAACCCAGATGCAAAAGTCTGCTTCTGGGAACCGTCCAAATTCATCACCTGCACCGAAGCCCGTGGGAGTGGTTCTTCATCTACGTTGGTTCCTGAACCAATAGAAACGTACAGCTTATTGCCATCAGGCGAAACAACGACATTGCGCGTCCAGTGGTTGTTGTAGCCACTAGCAGGCAGATCAGCGATTTTTGTGGCAGTACCAGTGATTTCCTGCTGACCTTTGGCGTAAGGAAACCGCAACACCGCATCAGTGTTACCCAGGAAAAAGGAATTATCTGCAAAAGCCATCCCAAGGGGTCTATTTAGTCCGTTTGCCGCACTAGCAAAGGTGTTTTTGACATCAGCCACTCCATCACCGTTTGTATCGCGTAGTAAACGAATACGGTTTTGCTTGGTTTCTGTCACCAGCACATCACCGTTGGGAGTTAAAGCTAACCAGCGTGGCGCATCTAAACCGTCAGCAAAAACGTTGACCACAAAGCCAGGGGGTACACGCAGAGTCGGGTTGGCTGGAATTGGCACTACATTAGGTGACTTTGAGGCACTTTCAGTAGCGAAGGGTTTTGGCAAATCACCGACATTAATGCGGATGGGTGTGGGTGAAAGTGGTTCAGTACGAACAAGATTTTTTGGCTGTGTAGAATTCTGTGCTATTTGACCAGAAGCTGGAGAAGATTGGGGTGTGGCTTCTTCCAAAGAAGCGCGAGTCTGGTCACAGGCTGCTGCTGTAAACAGTAGCAGAAAAAGCAGCAAGCAACGCAGATGTTTCATAGTAGCAATTTCAAGAATGATGCACGTTCTCTTCAAAATTAGACTAGATGTTCCAAAACTGCCACCATTCTAAAGTCCGATTTTTACCATTTCATATATATAGCGCAATTCAATTGAATGAAGTAATTATTTATCTGTGTCCATCTGTGTCCATCTGTGGTTCATTATTTCTTTGTGTTCCTTCCTCTAAGATCAAGCCTCGAGTTGCAACAGTGAGTCGTCAGAGGCTCCAAACCCTCGTTACCTCTTTCAACCTGGTAACTTTGATATTAGAGCCTCTGGCTCTTGTTGGGTGCAAGATCTGAGTCCTCAAATACAGGGAAGCACCACCTGCACAACTGTTTTTTCTCCAAGCTGACTCTGGATGTTCAGTTTGCCTCCGTGTAATTCAACCATACGTTTAGCAATGATTAAACCCAAACCCAAACCTTGTTGTTCATAAAGTTGGCGCTCAAATTGCCGATATGCTCCCAATTCAGCAATTTGAGCGGCTGTCAGACCTCGCCCGTGGTCGGTAAGTGATATAGTAAGTTGATTGCTAACCAAAGTACTTACAAGATGAATTCTTGTTCCTGATTCTGAAAACTTCAAGGCATTATCAATTAATTCTTCAATAATTTTATAAAGTCTTGTTTCACAAATTTGTAGACAACAACGAGTTTGGAAATTCACTTGTAAATCTGCATCACGTCCTGCTTGTTTAGCTTGTTCGGTAATTAAATTTTTCAACCCGATTGAAGGGAAAATCGTTTTCTGGCTTCGCAACTGGTTAATTCGTTTTGAATCTGTTGCTATAATTTCGAGTTCCGCATAAAGTAAAAAGTTCTGAACTAATCTGTGTAAGCGTTCTCCCGACAGATGAATAAATAAAGCCATATCACGGATTTCTTCCCGAGAAAGAGTATTAGCTTCTTTCATTAAAAGTTCTGAAAAACCCAAAATACCATTGAGTGGTGTCCTCATTTCGTGAGGAAGGGACATAGTAATACTACTACGCAACTCGTCTAACCTTTTCTCTGACTGCTGATGAATGGTAACTTGTTTTTCTAATCGGGAGAAAATTGCAGCTAGTAGTTCTGCGCGGGTGAAAGGTTTTGTTATGTAATCATCAGCTCCCAACTCCATCCCTTGGCGGAAGTCAGTTTTGTCACTTTTAGCTGTCAAAAAAATCAACGGAATCGTTGCTGTTGTGGCTTGTTGACGTAATATATTTAAAACACCATGACCGTCTAGTTCTGGCATCATCACATCACAAATGACCAAATCGGGAATTTCCTGTTGAGCTAACTGCACGCCAATGCGACCATTTTCTGCAGCAATGACATCGAAATCCTCATAGGTTAGTAATTCGCAAAGATTCTGCCGTACACTAATCTCATCTTCTATGACTAAAATTTTATACATACTTAATCAAACTTAACAATAGAAATTATTTATATTTGTGATTTCATTTACTATTATTTATCTCAACTTGGTTGGTAGTAGTGCTTCAGCACTAACTACAAACCATTATTACAGCAGGTTGTATCTTTTTTGAGGTACATCTTTTCAACTCGCAAGCCAGAGATAAAGCAAATTTTACTTCTGAGTTGTGAGTTGTGAGTTGTGAGTTCTGCTGTATCAAACCTATACATTCAACCGTTTGTTAGCAAACAAAATCTTTTCAAATTCTGCGGCGCTTAACGGACGGCTAAAGAGAAAACCTTGCATAGCATCACATTTATATCCGCGTAAAAAATCAAGTTCTTGTTCCGTTTCCACACCTTCAGCAACTGTCTGAATCTTGAGATTACGCCCCATTTCAATCAATGCCGTTGTAATTGCTGCTTTTTGGGAATCATTTGCAATATCTTGAATAAAGTAACGGTCTATTTTTAACGTATCAATCGGTAATTGCTTCAAATACATTAAAGCAGAATATCCAGCACCAAAATCATCAATAGCTATTTTTACACCGAACGAGTGTACTTCCTTCATAGTAGAAGTAGCGTTATTGACATCTTGCATAATTATGTTTTCTGTTAACTCTAATTCTAAACAATTTGGCAGCAAATCGTTTACTAATAAAAATTTCATTATTTTTTCACTAAAATCAGGTTGAACCAACTGATGTGATGATAGGTTAACAGCGACACGTAACTCAGAAAAACCTGCATTATGCCAGAGTTTAGTTTGTTTACAAGCATTTTTTAAAACCCAATCACCAATAGGGAGAATTAAACCAGTAGATTCAGCCAAAGGAATCAATTGTGTAGGAGAAACCATCCCCAATTCGGGATGCTGCCAACGTAATAAACTTTCAGCAGCGATGATTTTACCAGAACGAAGATCGACTATAGGTTGATAGTAAACTAGAAATTGTTGAAAATCTCTTTGTTCTAAAGTACGACGCAAGCACATTTCTATCATCTGTACTCTGGGAGAAATAGTCTGAGTTTCAAATTTTGTAGATACTTGCTTTGTTAAATTCGCTTGCTTGCTCAAGCGACTTGCGATCGCACTTAATAATTCATCACGAGTAAATGGTTTCGTCAGATAGTCATCAGCACCCAATTCCATCCCTTGACGAAAATCAGCCCTAGCGGCTCTAGCTGTCAGAAAAATAAACGGAATGCTTGCTGTTACTGGTTCTTCACGTAATGCTATCAGTACGCCATAACCATCAATTTCTGGCATCATCAAGTCGCATAGAATTAAATCGGGAACTTCCGAAACTGCTAATTCTACCCCAATGCGTCCGTCTTCAGCAGCAATAGTATCGAAATGTTCTGCTTCCAACAAATCCAGAATATTTTCTCGTACTGATTTTTCGTCTTCAATGACTAAAATTTTGGTCATAGTTTGCCTCTGTTTTGGTGTGACTATTTAACGGCAGAGTTACAGTAAATATTGTTCCCACTCCGACTTCACTTTTTACAGCAATTTCACCATTGTGGGTATCCACGCACTTTTTGACAATTGCTAATCCTAACCCCGTGCCTTGGATGTTACCCACATTCGTAGCTCGATGAAAAGACTCAAACAGGTAGGGTAAGTCTTCTGGTGGAATGCCTATTCCTTGGTCTTGAATTGTAAATACTGCTAGCCCATCCTTAAACGTAAGAGAAAATCTGACAGTACTACCAGTTGGAGAATACTTAATTGCATTCCAGAGTAAATTACTAAGGATATGTTCTAGCAATTTCTCATCCATACAACACGGCATCGAATCATCTTGACGAATAAAGTTGATTGCATGGTGATTGTTGGCATTCAGTTGTAATTCTTCCACTAAATAATCGCAGTATTTCACTAAATCGAAGGGGACGGGTATAAAATCTAGTTTCCCTGCCTCTGCTTTGCCAATCACCAATACATTGTTTAACATCTCAGTCATATGCTTAACAGCAGTTTGAATGCGATGCAGGTGCGCCAGTTGTTTTTCCTCTGTCCACTTATGCTGGTAGTGTTCCAGTAACTCCGATGAGGAAAGAATAGTACTTAAAGGTGTACGGAACTCATGGTTCGTCATGGCCACAAAGCGAGATTTGAGTTCATTAAGTTCTTTTTCTTTGTGCAGCGCAGCTTTCAGTTCCTCTTCTAGTTGCTTGCGTTCTGTGATATCTAGCCAGTAACCGACAATTTCTAATGGATTACCAGCATCATCCAGCACAAGCTTGGTTTGATCGTACATCCATCGATATGTGCCATCCTTATGCAAAAAGCGGTACTCCTGGCTGTGTTGTCCTTGCTGTATCAGTTTTGCCGTCGCAGCAAAGACTTGCTGTAAGTCTTCCGGGTGAACATGGCTAGCCCAAAAGTTCGGACTTTCCATAAATTCCTGTACTTCATATCCCACCATAGTGACAACGTTTTCACTCATAAAGGTAATGCTATGGTCACCGTAAATTTTGCAGCTATAAATCACACCTGGACTAGAAGAAAGTAAATATTGTAACCGCTCTTGGAATACTAATAGCGCCACCTCTGCCTGCTTGCGCTCTGTGATATCACTTTGAATACCAATATAATGAGTGAATCTGCCATGAATGTCATAAACCGGAGAAATACTTATCTCATTCCAAAACAGAGTCCCATCTTTACGGTAATTACGTAAAACCACGGTACAGCTTTTTCCTTGGGTAATGGCGTCGTGTAGTTCGGTTATCCCTGGTTGATTGAGATCAGCACCATGCAGAAAACTGCTGTTTTTCCCAATCACTTCCGCTACTGAATAACCAGTGATTTGCTCCAACGCTGGATTAGCATATATGATTGGCGAGTTTGGCATGGTGACATCAGCAATCATGATGCCATTACTGCTAGCTGCGATCGCGCGATCGCGCAGTTGTAAACTTTCTTCTGCTTGTTTGCGTTCTGTGATATCAGTATGAATACCGACAGAGCCGATGATTTTGCCAGTGGTATCTTTAATCGCATCACCACGTAATTCGATTTGGATGATACGACCACTGCGAGTTTTCATCCTCACTTCACCGCGCCATGATTCTCCTGTGTTGACACTTGCAAAAATTTGTTCACACTCTGCCTTGCTGGTATAAATAGCTGGTGGTCCCCCAGCTGCTTGTAACTCCTCCAAGGTGTACTCAAATAATTTGACAAATGCTGGATTAAGGTAAATGACCTCACCTGTGATATCAGCCATGCCTATGGCATCGCTGGTGCTTTCTATGGCTTTGCGAAAGCGCAAAAGCGACTCCTCGGCTAATTTGCGCTCAGTGATGTCTGTAGAGATGCCGCAAACAGCATAAGGGATTTCATTGGCATCTTTTAGAGGAAACTTCACACAAAGGTAGGTGTGTAGCCCATCCTCGTGGGGGACGACTTCTTCAACTTCTATCGGTTTGCCTTGTGTGATCACCTTGTGGTTATTTGCGGCAAGCTTATGAGCAATGTCGTGCGACCACATATCATATATGGTTTTGCCTACAATCTGCTCTTTGCTAATTTTGAAACGCTTTTCATACTGGTGGTTGACCAACAGGTATCTATATTCAGTATCTATTAGGTAAATGAAAGCTGGGGAGTTGTCCAAAATCGCCTGCAGTCGTTCCTGAGTCTCCCGCAATACTGCCTCTCCTCGCTTGCGCTCAGTAATGTCTCGGCCAACGCCACGATAACCCCGAAATTTACCCTCAGCATCGAATATGGGAACCCCACTGGTTTCGCAAATAACTAAATGCCCATCTTTATGAGTATTTGTGTTCTCCAGACATTTGAATGGTTGTTGTGCAGCAGCAATTGGGGCAAATATATTAGCAACATGCTCGGCTTCTTGCGGTGGCATCAAGTCAAAAGGAGTTTTGCCCAACACGAATTGCGGCTGGTAACCCAACAGCTCGTATATTTTTGGACTTGCATAAGTGTAGACAGTGTTCTCATCTACTTCCCAAACCCAATCGCTGCTCGTTTCAACTAAATTACGGAAACGCTCTTTGCTGCGTTTGAGCGCCTCTTGTGCCTGCTTTTGATCGTGAATGTCTGTGTCTGTCCCAAACCAGCTTAAGATTTGTCCTTGCTTATCACACAGGGGTAAAGCACGTGATAAATGCCAACGGTAAGAATTATCAGACCTTTTGAATAGACGTGCCTCAACCTCAAAGATTTCACCAGTGAAGAGTGATGTTGTCCAACGCTCAAGACACCTTGGCAAATCTTCAGGATGTATCCATTGTTGCCAATTCCAGCCTTGAATCTCCTCTTGAGTGCAGCCGTAGTAGTCGAGCAATCGCTGGTTAACGTACTTAAGGCTACCATTCGCTTGAGCGAACCAGACTAGCTGAGGTATGGATTCAACCAAAAAGCGAAAGCGCTCTTCACTTTGTTCTAGCGCTTCTTGTGCCTGCTTGCGCTCAGTTATATCTTCACAAGTGCCAAGAACCCCTATCACATTGCCTTCAGCATCGTGAAGTGGAATTCTACTTACCTCTAGCCAAAGTTGTGTGCCATCCTTTTGGAGGTGGGGAATGATAACGCTATATTCTGGCGTATCAGTCTGCATCACCCTAAGGTCAGATTCACGGTAGAGATCTGCTTCCTCCTTTTGAGGGAGTAAATCATAGTCAGTCTTGCCCACAACATCTTCTGGACTCTCAAGACCAGCTATTTCGGCAAAGACGCGATTACAACCCAAAAATACAGAAGCTGTATCTTTCCAGAAAATAGTCTGGGGGATGTTGTCCATGACGAGCTGCAACATTTCCTGCGATTGCCGCAGTTGCTCTTGTGCATACAAGCGATCGCTCATTTCATTAATGAGTTGCCGATTTATTTCGTTAACAGCCCTTGTTCGCTCCTCAACTCGCCTTTCTAGGTCTGCGTTTGCCTGCTGCAGTTCTGCCTGTGCCTGTTGCAGTGCTGCTTCTGCCTGCACACGTTCAGTAATATCTGTACAGCAGCCAATGTAACCGATAAAGCTGCCATCAGATGCAAACCTGGGAACGCCCATGTTGATCAGCCAACGATATTCTCCATCTGCATGCAAATAACGACAGACATACTGGAAACGCTGATGCTTTTTGAATGCAGATAGGTATATCTCAAAACAGCGCTGTTTATCTTCAGGATGAATTCCTTCTGCCCAACCTTCACCCAGTAACTCTTCTAAAGGTCGTCCTGTAAATTCCAGACAATATTGGTTGAGAAACGTACCCGAACCATTAGCATCATTCATCCAAATCAGGACTGGTGCTTCGTCTGCGAGTTTACGAAAGCGCTCTTCACTCTCGCGTAACGCTTCAGTCGCTCTTTTTTGCTCGGTAATGTCTTCGCTGATCCCAAAGATGCGGTATTCTCCCAGTTCATTTTTTACGGGAACGGCTCGCGTCCAAACCCAGCGCTCCTCGCCGTCAGGACGGACAATGCGATATTCGTGGCTGTAAAGATTACCTGATTCAAGGGTCTTGATTGCTGCGATAACGCGATCGCGCTCTTGTGGATGGATAGCCTCTATAAAGTCAAAAGGATTTTCGTAAAGGCGATCGCGGCTGCGTCCCCAAATTTCTTCGTATGCCGGATTAATATAAACGATTTTGTTCTGTTTGAGGTCTCGCACAAACAAAACTTGGCGAATATTTTCTGCTGTTTGTCTGAAGAGTTCTTCACTCGACCGTAGCGCTTCTTCTGCCAGTTTGCGCTCAGTAATATCTCGTTGTGTGCAAACAAAATGAGTAATTTTGCCTTCGCAATATGCAATTGGGGCTATGTTAACCTCAACCCAGTATGTACAACAGCCGTTTTTGTGGTAATTAATGAATTCTGTTCTAATGGACGAGCCATCCCTAAGCGCCGTGCAAATTCTATCTATCTCGCTGCTAGAAGTTTTTTCACCATATAAAGTCGGTAGCGTTTTGCCAATAATTTCACAAGCTGACCAACCGCTCATACGGGTAAAAGCTTCGTTGACATAGACTATACGCCAACCCAATGGATCATCCAGCCCCTGAGCTTCAATGATCACAATAGCGTCGTTGCCATTGACTACAGCAGCCTCCAGCAAGCGCCCTTGTGCCTCGGTTTGCGTTAATTCGCTTGTTTCCCCTGCTTGTTGTTCGAGTGCTTGACAAATCGTTTCATAAGTGCATAAACCCACGAGTTGACCTTGATCATCAACTAGTGGTATGAAATACAAACGATATTGGCGTAAAAATGACAATATTGATATTACACTAGAAACCTCAGAGCATTTTAGGGTGAGTACTGAAGTCTCCATGACTTCAGATATTTTAGCTGTTTGTAGGTTTACGTCTGAGTACAAAAGCTGCAATGCATCATCCTGTGTGAACCACCCCACTACCTGCAAATTCTCAACTATCAACGCACAACCTGCTTGCGGTTGACGCTGACTCATCAAAGCAACTACATCTGACAATGGTGTATCAGGTACAACACTCAGGGGAGAAAAGTCAATTGCAGAATCCAACGATGGTAGTGAGATAAATTGAGCAAAGGCGTGCATAAATGTTTGCAATAGCTTATAGCACAAAAATGTTCTAGATCTATGAGGTAATGTCTTTAATTATTTTCCATTATTTTTACGTTTTTTCTCAGTAATTTCTTGCGTAAAATCCCTTAAATTAGTTAAATTTTATACTAAATTTTAATCGAATGCATATTAAGAGGAAGTCAAGACAGTAGAGGGGAAGAAATTAAGCTGTTACGTACTTCAGTTGCATCTTTTAGCGTTAAGCAAAACTCTTCCATTCTTCTGTCCATCCTCCGTTTCATCAGAGGTTGCCGGATTTTTACACGTTTTAGCCCAACACGAGTGCAAGTTCAAGGAACCTTTTATTCTTCAACGCTCCGAACGGGTAAAGGTTACTGGGCTTGGGTGAAAGAAGGAGAGAAACACCTTTGCGCCTTCCCCTTTACCCCTTAACCGAACCGTATTGAGACAAGGGGGACAAGGAGGAATTTGCTTCCTTGTCTTCCCCCTCTCCCAAGTCTTGGCTTGTCTAATAAATTATTGCAAAAGATCTAAGAATGAAAGCGCACTAGTACAGCGCGGCGGAAATAAGTCGTCAACCCCTCCGGGGAATTCAAAATTCACGCATTCGCTCATTCAAAATGGAAGACCCCACGGATGAATCCGGGGGCTTGAATAATTAGCTTGTGCATCTTTTCGTCTCCATGAATAAATTCAGGGGCTTGTATCCTTTTCTTGTTCGGTCAGTTAGAAATCACTTCTTAGACAGACAGGATAAGCATTGCTGAGTTCCTAGCTGCGGTTTCTGAGTTCTGAGTTCTTGCACTAGGGATGCAACTGTACCCGTTCTCCGTAACGCAATAACTTTTCTATCGTGGCGAGACGATTTTCCCAAACTTTGACTTGATATGGATTTTCCAGAGCTTGTAGACGCATCCACACTCTAAATTGAGACTGTAACCTTAAAAGCGACGCTCTTGCTGTTACCAACTTAGTTTGATTTGGGTTAGTAGCCAGCTGATTTAAAGCATTTTCCACAACTTCTGCTTGGGAGTTAAAAGTTGAAAGCGTTGTGGAAGGTATTCGCAGCTTGTTGTTTTGCAATGCCAATTTCCACTCACTTTGTAGGGCTGTGTAACGGACAGCAGCAGTTTGAAAAGGTTTGCGGTGCGGAATCGGTTCTTTTTGTCCGGATTGAACGTTACCTTGAGTATTATTAAAGACTTTATTCAGGTCATTGGTGAAATTCTCTGCAGCAAACAAAGCGTAACCAATAACAGGCAAATCTCTCAGCAGTTGAATTTGATCAAATGCTCCGACTGTCTGCAAAGAAAGCAGGCGAATTCCTGGTACCAACAGCGAAGAACCCAGTTGTGTAGAAGATGTTATCCAAGGTTGTGCGAGTCGCTCAAAGCGCGGGGTATCCTGAGCATAAGTCATGGGGACAATTAAATCGATATCGCCACGTCTTGCCCAAACCTCCCAGTGTTGCTGTAGCTTCTGAATCCGTTCTTGTTCTGGAAGGGGAAAAACAGCAGCCGATAAAATCAAATTAGGTCGCTTTTTTCGCAGTTGCTGTGACACTTGAGCAACAAAGTTATCAATTTGCTGGGTACGGAATTCTGTCCACTTTTGCCACAGCTGTCGTTCTCTTGGAGAAATCCTCACTGGATCTACACCAGCGATTTGCTGAAACTGCTCTCTAGCCGCCTTGCCATAACCATAAATCCGGTTAGCGGCTGGGTCTTGGAAGGGATAGCGAATGTAATCTAGTTGTAGACCATCCACGTCATAACGGCTGACAATTTCCTCGTACAAACTCAGCAAGTACTGCCGCACTTGGGGATTTGCCGGGTCTAAGAATGGCTTGCTTTGTCCAGAAGGAACCATTTGACCGCGATTATCGTATCCTGCCCAATCAGGATAAGCAGCAAGCACTGGTCCTGGGTAGTTCGGATCTATATTGAGCAGTTCATTGTGTTTTCGATTGCCAGCAGCAAAAGCCCAAACCCAAGCGTGTAATTCTATACCTCGCTCGTGAGCTAACTTGACTCCAGATGCCAATGGGTCCCAACCGCGAACTAAAGGGTTTTGCTGGGGCGTAATTTTGCTGGGATAGATCGTGTAGCCAGCATTTACCGTTTCAAAAAATACTGTGTTAATTCCGGCTTGCGCTATGCGGTCAAAAATCAGAGCGAGTCCCTGCTCGTTTCTCGCACGGATAATCGTTCCCCGGTCGAGCCATATCGCCCTGATTTCTGGTTGCGCCAGTCTCCGATTCAAAGGAAATTGGTTCCATAAATTTGCTTTTGCTACCAACCATTGCTGACGAGCCTGAGCGTAATTTTTCTGTGCAATCAATTGGGGCAAGTTTTTCGCAACTTCGCGAGCAGCATCTAAAGCTTGCTCTACGTTCACAACTGCTCCTCCAGGTCTTGTTGAGGCAACTTGCGATTGTTGCGTCTTTGCTAACTGGGCGTTGTCGTCATTTTCAGAAAGAGCTCGTGCTGCTAAATTAGCACTCTCGACTCTACCAATAAGTTTTTCTAGCTCGTACTGCAGGGTGAGCGTTTCAGTTTGGCTAATTGGTGCTTGCGAGTTAGGGACAACATCGAAACGCACCGCTGTTTCAAGTTGGTCAATAGCCTCATCTGATTTTGGGGGTGTGACACTAGGAACAGGTCTGGGTAGAGGAGCTGTGGCAATCTTGGGAGATGGGGGAGATGAGGGGGATGAGGAAGATGAGGGGGATGAGGAGGATGAGGAAGATGAGGGAGATGAGGAAGATGAGGGGGATGAGGGAGTGCGGGAACTAGGGGTAGATGGGGAAGTGGAGGAAGTCTTTTCTCCCCCTGCTGACCTGCTGACCTGCTGACCTGCTGACCTGCTGACCTGCTGACCTGCTCTGGCTTGTCCTCTCGCCGGAGTTGCTGGTGCTTTCGCCACCACAGTGGTGGAGCAGGTTTGAGAACCTCCTGCTACTTTAGTTGGGGCAGTTGTGGGCTTTTTTACATATCGGTTGATGGTCGTCTGTAACCAAGCAGTATCTAACTGAGCTGGTGAAGCCGCATCTACACCCCAGCGCCAGCCAAAAAAGGTAGAACGCTCATTCGCTACCACTGCTGCTGGATTATCTTTGGAACCCCAAACAGCAGCAGCTTGAGTTGTGAAGTTATCAGGAATGACGACGCCACCGCGTACCTGACCAAAGAGTCCGTTTTGATTTGCCCATTCTAGGAATTTTGCTTTTGGTGATGGTTGTAGCTTTTGTGGACTATCAAGGCTGAATCCCCAATAGCCGCCTAGAAGAGTTCGCAGTAGCTGTCGCACTCCCGGCGCTGACAAACTCCCTACAGGACCGCTGGCAATTACGCGCCCTCCCTTGCTCATCCACTCTTCTAGGGCAATGGCTTGTGCGGGCGATAATAACTCGATATTTGGCAAAAATAAAACCACGCGATCGCCCCAATCTGCTGCATCCTTCACACTCGCTAGAGAAATCACGCAATACTTCACCCCACCCGCCTGCAAGCGGTTTGTGATTCCCGTCCACTGATTTGCATTTTCTTCGCTATGGACTATGCTCAATATCGGTTCTGAAGTTGCCGCGCTGGCTGGCAAAATGTTTAATAGATTAAATATTAAAAAATTAAAATTTAGAATTAATATTCCTGCTTTTTTAATTTTCAATTTTATTTTTTTACTTCGTCTTTTCTGATTTCTCACTCTTTACCCTCACCTTGAAAAATTCAAACTTCAAAATTCAAACTATGCCTACGGCACCCTGCGCGAACAAAAATAAATAACTTAATGATGAATTTTGAAATCAAACTATAAAATCTTAACTCTTGTCTCCGTTAAGTGGTTTGATGCACTTTTGAATGAATTCTTCTACTCCCGCTACTGGAAATATTTTTGTATCGAGCTTACAAGCCACATCCTCAACACTTATATCATCTAAAAATACCAATTCACCATGTTTTAGCATGACACTTGGCAGCAAAATTCCATCTCCCAAATCTTGCCCCTGTAATTTCAAAAGCAAATCATGACCAGTTAGCAAGCCAGTAACGGTAATACTTTGTCCCCAGTAATCGCTTGACAAAGCACACATTTTGATCTCTAAACCATCAACAGAATTCAATTGCTTCAAAATAGGTTGAAACGCTTGTTCTACTGCATTACCAACTATCCAAGTCAATTTTCTCGGCTGAACTTTTGGCGGTAGTAACTTGTTTGCTGTTTCGGCAAACTGCTTGAGAAACAAACGAATCGAACCGACACCGTTATCTATTTGAGGATAATCTTTGTATTCTGCTTCGGTTGGTAATTCCTCTCCAGCAATCAAAAACCACTCATCAGCTAGCCAAACACAGCTTTGTCCTTGTTTCTTTTGAAATTCCTGCTGTAGCGATCGCACCTGGGAAATGACTTCTCGTGCTTTTTCTCTGGTGACAGGCGTGAGTTCATCTTCTTGGGGACGAAACCGCGTTAAACCCACTGGTACCACTGCCACAGAGGCAACAGCAGGCACTTCTCCAGTATGAAAAGACGCTAAATCTCTTAACGTCCGTTCCAGATGAATGCCATCATTGATACCAGGACAAACTACGACTTGTGCGTGAATTTGCAGTCTCCTTTTTTGGAACCACTTGATTTGCTGCAAGATTTGTCCTGCACGAGAATTTTTCAGCAGTCTAATTCTAACATCGGGTTCCGTCGCATGAACCGACACATACAAAGGAGATAGCCGCATATTTTCAATTCGCTGCCATTCTCGTTCTGTTAAATTTGTGAGAGTTAAGTAGGAGCCATACAAAAAACTCAGGCGATAATCATCGTCCTTTAGGTACAAACTTGAGCGCTTACCTGGTGGTTGCTGATCAATAAAGCAAAACGGGCAACGGTTATTACACTGAATCAAACCATCAAATAGAGCTGTTTCAAACTCTAGCCCTAAGTCGTCGTCATAGTCTTTTTCAATTTCAAGATGATGAGTTTTGCCAGCAGCGTCTAAAACTTCTAGTTCTAGTACCTCATCAGCACACAAAAACTGATAATCTATCAAATCGCGAGGATGTGTACCGTTGATGCTGACAATTGCATCTCCCGGTTCAAATCCAATTTCTGCGGCGATGGACTCTGGTAGGACTTTTGTAATTCGGGCAGGACGAATGGTAGTCATAAGTTGTCAGTTATAATATACGGGCTATTTATTATGTATTAGTTAATATGCGATAATTAATCGTCTGGGAAGTTGTAGAGTCAAACGAGTGATACTCTACAAGCTTATAATTTATCGCTACTGATTTTAACTTACCTGGAATCAAAGTAATATTTATAATTTATCCAAGAGTCGATAATAGACTTTAATTGATTTAATAAAGAACAAAAATCAGTGTATTAACTTTATTTTGCATAAAATAGACCTCTTGCGGAATATAAGTTCTATCTGTGTCCATCTGTGTCCATCTGTGGTTAGTTATTCTTTTTTTTCGACTTTTGCAAGAAGTCTAATGAAATCTCTCTATGATTATCAACGTTTAAAGTCGTAACAGCAGTGTAGAGTTCGAGTGCCAAAAATAATCTCAAGCAACCGTGTACTGGTGGTAACTTTATTACTGAGTATCGCACTACTTTTTATGATAGGGATTTCCCTATCATTTGGAGCAGTAGCGATGACTCCAGCCCAATTATGGCAAGCAATACTGCGTAAAGGAGACACACTCACTCAAACGATTATCTGGGATTTACGACTACCGCGTACCCTAGCCGCAATGCTAGTCGGTGCAGCCTTAGGAATGTCTGGCGCACTGCTTCAGGGAATGCTACGAAACGGACTCGCAGATCCGTTCTTACTTGGTATTTCTGCTGGTGCAGGTTTGGTAGTTGTGCCAATAATCACCCTTGGGGTATTGCAGAGTTGGGTTCCTTTGGCTGCTTGGATTGGCAGTTTATTAACAACTATTTTCGTTTATTTTCTGGCTCGCAGTGCTGATGGTATTTCCATTGAACGGTTAATTTTGGGTGGAGTCGCAGTGAGTTCATTATTTGGGGCGATTCAATCGGTATTGTTGCTACTGGCAGACGATGGACGGGTGCAAGCGGCGTTAAATTGGTTAATTGGTAGTTTGAATGGAAGAGGATGGAATCTGGTAGCGATCGCCGGACCTTATATTTGTTTATCCTTACTGCTGGGGTGTCTGTTGGGGCGTAGTGTCAACTTGCTTAATTTGGGCGATGACTTGGCAGTTGGGTTAGGGGTTTCTTTAGTGCGATCGCGCATTTTTATTGGCGCTATTGCCACACTATTAACCGCAGGTGCTGTGAGTGTAGCAGGATTGATTGGCTTTGTCGGCTTAATCGTTCCCCACGCTATCCGCTTGTTTGTTGGCACAGATTATCGAGTTGTTTTGCCATTGAGTGCTGTTGGCGGTGCTTTCGTCCTCACAGGCGCTGATTTGCTCTCTCGCTTAGGCGCTGTAGAGTTACCAGTTGGTGCTGTCACCGCACTTTTTGGATCGCCTTTGTTTATCTGGTTGCTGTATCAACGCAAAGGAAATTTTAACAATTGATGTTTTTGGGAGACTGAAATTTTGCAAGAGTTGCAACAGTGAAGAGGCGAAGCCTCCAAACCCTCGTTACCAGGTTCAACCTGGTAACGAGATATTAGAGCCTCTGGCTCTTGTTGAGAATGGTGAGTCCAGAGAAAGCAGGCGGGCTTCGCCGTGAGGCTTCGACGGTGAGATCAGCCCAACCGCGCTCAGCGGCTCGAGTGAGCGGCTCGAGTGAGCCTTCGCCGAACTCCTCGCCGAACTCCGAACGGTTTCCCAACAGAGGGTATGAAAACGAGCGGTGTCATTTTAAGTGACCAAATCAAATCTCTAGATTGGAGAGCCAGAAAAATTCTGTTTGTAGAGAAAGCAGAACAACACTTAATTGAAGAAGTGCAAGCAAAAATCGAAGCACTGATTCTGTGATACTTCGACGCCACGGTAATAGTGCAAAAGTGTCAAGGGTTATTGAAGAGCGGCTGCTGTGATTGCTGTTATGACAATCTTATTAAAACTTGTGTTTTTGATATTTTAGAATTAAGATAAAGAGGATAGATTTATTTTTAGACAGTTTCTTCCTGAAAAAAATTTTATCTCGCTCCGCTCCGCTCCGCTTACACCAGAGAAAAGAAAAAAGAGTAAAGGGTAAAAGGGCAAAAGTATAAAGGGCTACTAAGTCCTCCCGAACGCGCAGACAACACGAAAACCAATAAGGTCGTCGTGGCTGTCGCGCTCCGCCCAAGAGTCGTAGAAGCGAAACGCGGAACGGCAGAGTACAGGAAGGTTGCCCCAGGAACCGCCCCGCAGTATGGGATTATCATTATCATTTATCCATGCACTGCCATCTTTGGGTGCTCCTTCATAGTTCTTATGCCAAGTATCAGCACACCATTCCCAGACATTGCCATGCAGATCGTATAAACCAAAGGCGTTTGGTGGAAACCTTCCTACGGTTGTGGTTTCTTCTCGATACTCTCCTTGGGGAGCATTTCCGTAAGTGGAGTTACCGCGATAATTTGCTAAATCAGTCGTTATCGTTTCACCAAAGTAAAAGGGTGTCGTTGTACCTGCACGACAAGCATATTCCCACTCCGCTTCGCTGGGTAACCGATAATCCCTTTGCGTTGTGACATTTATTGTAAAATTAAGTCTAGCACAGAATTCCAATGCATCATACCAAGAAATTTGCTCTACTGGTCGGTCATCTCCTTTAAAGTAAGACGGATTTGGTTTTAGTTCTTTGTTGACTTGAGGTAAAGCCGCTACGGCTCTCCATTGTGCTTGAGTAACGGGATATCTACCCATGAAGAAGGGTTGAACTGTGACTTCGTGTTGGGGACGTTCGTAATCGAAACTATCTTTCTCATTCTTTGGTGCGCCCATCATAAACGTGCCACCAGGAATCGCGACCATTTCTAGGGTGACTCCGTTTCCTAAGTCTTCCGTAAAGTATTGTGCTCGACATCTTTTGCGGCTAATTTTCCAACCTTGGGCATTCACCGTTACCACATCAAACTCAAAGGATTTTAAAAGTGGTTTATCACTAAGGTTGGAATAGATAGCGTTAATTTCTTGAGCGACTTTCTGCACATCAGGATTACCAGGTCGTTCATTCAACGCTCCCTTAATTAACTCTGGTATACGATTTTGGCGGTCAAGCTGGTCTATTAAGTTGAAAACAACTAAATTATAGTTGGAACCATCAGGAACTTCTGATTCGGGTATATCAAGTTCCATGCGTAGCATCATCACCAGTTCGTCGCGGTTCGGAAAGGCAGACTTGATTGCTTCTCTTATTTTCCTGATTGTTTCTCCAGACAAACTCATTAACGGCTACTCCATAGTTAGAAAAAATAAGATTTTTAACTCTCGTTCCCAGGCTCCAGCCTGGGAATGAAATTCGCTTAGGCTCTGCCTCTAGTAGCAAAAGGAGGCGGAGCCTCCATTGCTGCATTCCTTGCCAGAGACAAGGAACGAGACATGAGGGGTCAAACTGTCTCCCAATTCGCCAACAGAATCATTTATCACTCTCGTTCCCAGGCTCCAGCCAGGGAATGAAATTCGCTGTGGGCTGCTGCCTCTAGTAGCAAAAGAAGGCTCTGCCTCCATTGCTGCATTCCTTGCCAGAGACAAGGAACGAGACAACCTTTATCCCACGTTGATTTGACCCCACCCCCGTAAAGCTACGCTATGGCTAACGCCACGCTAGTCCCTAAGAGGGACGCTGCGCAAACGCTATCACGTCCCCTCCCCTTGGTAAGGGGAGGGGAGGTTTTGGCGCAAGACAAAACCGGGGTGGGGTAAGCGCGACAATTGTGGGCAAGCATAAAGCCACGATATGAAAACTGGTATATTCACCATATTGAAGGAACGAGACAACCTTTATCCCACGTTGATTTGACCCCACCCCCGTAAAGCTACGCTTCACGTCCCCTCCCCGCGAGCTCGGGGAGGGGAGGTTTTGGCGCAAGACAAAACCGGGGTGGGGTAAAGCGAGAATTGTGGGCAAGCATAAAGGCACGATATGAAAACTGCTATATTCACCATACTGGTTGACCACTTCGTAAATCTGCCAATAAACCTTGCTTCTCTAAACGTGAACAAATAGCACTGAAGGGAGTTCCCGCGTTGTAAGTTGGATTTCTCCAGTCGGGATCACCGCTATGATGCAGCGCTACTAAATTCCAGTTAATGTCAAAGCATGGAGAACCAGAGGAACCAGGCTGAGTATTAGTTTTATATTTAACAGTTGTGCCATTTTCATTGATGCCAATAATAGCATCTGTGTCAAACGCCAATTTTAATGGCTCGGCTTTTGGATGTTGCACTATTAATAATGGAGTCTCAGGCAAAAATTCATAAGGTTCGGTAGGTAACGAAATCCATCCTCGCTGTGGAGCATTTGGATCAGAGTTTTTCGCGATCGCTTCTTCTCCAGGAACTCCATCTACTCGGAGCAAGGCATAATCTAGTTCCTCAGGTGTTGGCAAAGTATTTTTGGCATAAGGACTTTTATCAATCAGCCAGTCGGACTCTACTAAGCGATACTCTGTACCTTTGTTGATTATTTTACCATCCACTAGTTGTTTATAGTCAAAACGCAGAATAACATTGCTGGCAGTTGCTTGTCCTGAATCCACAGATTCGATGACATGGTAATTGGTAATAACGACATTTGGTGCAATCAGAAAACCTGTTCCAAATTCTTTCGTATTATTGTTTTTGGTAATTTCTATCCTGCAGACTTGCGCCTCAATTGTGCCTAACTTTTCTCGCCATGTATTCACGTCTAGAAAACTATTCGTTTTCTTAATAATTTTCTCTAATGCGCCTCTTGCTGATAGCTGTGGTGGCATAGGAGTAGCAAGATTAAACTCTTGAGCAAAGACAAATAATGCTGAGTTTCCAGGATTTGACTCACGAGCACCTGCAATCAGTTTATCAACCCATCCCTCAGCTTCTGCTGCTTGAATTAATCTAAAGATAATTGCTTGCAAGTCATTGCCCATTGCTATTGCATTTAGGTTTTTTTCAAACTGGAATCTTACTACTTCAGCAAGTCTTTGCTGATCTGGAAATGCGTCAAGTAGAGCTTGTGTGAATTGTTTGTATTGCTGACCATTTAGTTTCATGGGTTGTTCTAGGCAAGTGCGGTTCTAGTTTGGATGTATGCAGTACAATTTTAGAACTCCATTCTTATACCATTTCACGTTAATCGCAATACATTTAAATTCTGTAGAGACGCGCCATGGCGCGTCTCTACACTACCGATTTGTATCATCTTTTTCGTAAAATGGTATTAACCCTTTTTCCAACTATTGTGTATTTTGACTTTTTTTATCTTTAACTTTCTTCAATGCCACTAGAAACACACAATCTCACCGGTGGATACGCAGGTAAACCGATTGTTCAAGAAATCACTCTCGCACTGCAAGCGGGAGAATGGCTGAGTCTAGTAGGTGCGAACGGTTCAGGAAAATCCACCCTCTTAAAACTCATGAGTCGCCTGCTGAAACCGCAAACAGGCGCTGTGCTACTCGATGGTAAAGCCATTCACACTCAAAAAGCTGCTGTTGTCGCCCAAAAACTGGCATTATTGCCGCAACAGCAAACGATACCTGCGGGGTTGACGGTGCGACAGTTGGTGTCTTTAGGACGCACACCCCATCAACCTTGGTGGCAATGGGAATTAAACCCCGAGGATAGAGATAAAGTAGAGAGAGCCTTACAGTTAACGCGGATGCAATCTTTGTGCGATCGCCCTGTAGAACAATTATCTGGTGGTGAGCGACAAAGAGCTTTTTTGGCGTTGGCTTTAGCGCAAGATCCGCAAGTTCTGCTGTTGGATGAACCGACGACTTATTTAGATATTCGCTACCAGTTACAGTTACTAGAACTGCTCAAACAGCTTAACCAAGAACAAGGCTTGTCAATTATCACAGTTTTGCATGATGTAAATTTGGCAGCAAGATATAGCTCTCGCATTGCACTGTTATACCAAAGTAAAATTTGGGCTGTAGGAGAACCAAGGATAGTTTTGACGCCTCTTAATTTGGCTAATGTTTTAGGCGTAGAAGTTGCTGTGTTGGAAACGCCTGTTGGTTTGCAAATTTGCTCCTTGGCTGCTATTGGTGATAACTACCAAGCTGCATCTAGCAATGAATAAAAATTATGGGGTAATTATGCAACGTCGTTTCATACTATTTGGGTTAATACTGTGGTTGACTTGGGGCATTTTTGCTTGCACAAGTCCAACAACTGAACAAGAAAAAAATACAGATGCAACTACTATCTCTACATTGCAGCAATCCCAACAGCCAGTCCAAAGAGTTGTCAGCCTCACATCTCTTTCGGCTGATATGATTTATCAACTGGATAGTACAAAACTAGTCGGTATATCTGGTAGCACTTTATTCAAAAATGACTCACGATTTAAAGATATTCCCCGTGTGAGTGAGGGGCAAGCAACACCAAATTTAGAGAAAATCGTAGCACTGAAACCAGATTTAGTGATTGGCGCTGAAGGTTTTTCTAATCTGACTACCGACAAACTTAAAGAGTTAGGTATAACAACTTTACTTACCAAAGTTGACAGTTGGGAAGGATTACAAGAGTTAACCAAAAGCCTGGCAAAAATTGTTGATGCAGACTCCACTCCATTATTAAACCGCTATCAAACTTTTGTGCCAGATAAGCCTGCTCAGAATCCTTCTACATTGGTGCTAGTTAGCCGTCAACCAATTTTGTCACCAAGCAAAAAAAGTTGGGCGGGAAATTTGCTAGAGAAATTTCAAGCAAAAAATCTCACAGCTGATTTACAAGGTAAAATGTCAGTACCAGGTTATGTGACGCTTTCTGCTGAAAAAGTTCTGGAAGCAAATCCAGATGTATTAATTGTTGTTAGTCCCCAACCAGGACTATTAAAATCTTTCAAGTCAGAGTCTTTTTGGAATCAACTCAAAGCTACGAAAAATAATCGAGTTTACGAATTTGACTATTACGGGCTTGTCAATCCTGGTAGTGTAGATGCGATTGAAAAAGCTTGTCAGCAATTAAAAGTAGCTTTATCAAGCTAGAAGTAAACAGTTAATATAGCGGGCTCAATTGAGTGCAATACATCAGGAGATAAGAACCACAGATGGACACAGATGGACACAGATAAATTATCTGCGTCCATCTACTTCGGCGTCCATCTGCGGTTTTAAAGAGCCAAAAATCAGATTTTCGTAAGAAATCTCATCAAATATTTTTCAATAATCCTGCTCCAATTGCGCCTAGGATAAGTACGCCAAACACCAATCGATACCAGATAAATACCCAAGTGCTTCGGTTTTTCAAAAAGCGCAACAACCCAGCGATCGCCATGTAAGAAAATATCGCAGATGAAACGACGCCAACTACCAGGGAAACTATCGCTGCATTCTCTAAGCCTTGTCCTAAAACATCTTTTAACTCAACTAACCCAGCTAAGGTAATGGCAGGGATACCTAGCAAAAAGGAAAATCTAGCTGCTGTTGCCCTTTCTAAACCAATAAATAATCCTGCTGTTAAGGTAGAACCGGAGCGCGAAACACCAGGAATTAATGCCATAGCTTGAGCTAACCCCATGAATATACCATCTGACATATTCAATTGGCTAAACTCTCGCTTTCGTGTGCCTAGTTTTTCTGCAACCCCCAATAACAGTGACATAAAAATTGAGGCACCTGCGATCGCTGCCAGACTCCGCAGGGGTGAATTATCAAAATCAGGAATGAATTTTTTGATTAGAAGTCCAAAAAAGACAATTGGCAAGGTTCCGATAAGAATTCCCAAGGTGACACGAAAGTCGTTGTCTTGGTAATCAGAACGCGCGATCGCTTTTGTTGTGCCTTGGGCAAGTTGTGTCAAATCGCTCCAGAAATACCACACCACAGCAGCAATACTTCCAAGCTGAATCACAGCGGTAAAAGTTACCCCCGGATCGCCCCATCCAAGCAGCACGGGCACAACCTTTAAGTGTGCTGTACTACTGATAGGCAGAAATTCTGTAGCTCCTTGCACAAAGCCTAAAACAAGAGCCTGGAAAATATTCATTTGTTGCACCCCATCTGCCCCTACATTGGGCTGGGTGGCAAAAACTTTTATCGGTACTGCGATAACCGAGATCATCGCCGATGCAGCACTTAAAAGCAAAAATAATTGACGTTTTGATAAAGCCATTCCTTTACCTATGCTCACTGTCTCTACAACCAAATACACAAACAGCCGACACACAAACCCGGAGGCAAAATAGCTTTTTTAGGAGTGCTAGGTGGTTAAACTCACGCATCGAGCTATGAGTCCACAGGCAGTAGTCCAAAGTTGTAACTGTAAAAAATATAATAATGGCTTCTAAGTATTTTTCAATAGCCCAGTTGCGATCGCACCCAGAATTGTAGCCCCAAATGCCAAGCGGTACCAGACAAATACGAAATTGTTATGGGTTTGAAGATATCGCAACAACCAGGCGATAGATATATAAGAAAATACAAACGCTGAAAATGTCCCAAAGGTTACCACTACCAAATCAATTTTGCCCAATGCCTCTTTCACAAATTCATATAAAGTGGCGATCATCAACGTTGGAATCCCCAACAGAAAGGAAAATCTGGCTGCTGTCTCCCTCTTAAGCCCCAAAAACAAAGCGGTTGTTAAAGTTGATCCAGAACGGGATACACCAGGTGCTAAAGACAGCATTTGGCCTAGCCCTATCAGCAGTCCATCTCGAATCTTCAAGTCTTGAAAGTCGCGCTTGCGCTTGCCAAATTTTTCCGCCACACCTAATAAAATTGCCATCACAATTGAATCAATGGCAATGGTGGTCATGCTGTTAATTACCGAATTTTCGTCATTAAGTGCCTTCTTCAGCAGAAAACCCCCGACTAAAGCTGGCAAGGTTCCTACTGCTATACCCACCAGCAATTGCCATTCGTCCCGCCGCCAGTCTTTTTGCTGAAAAGCCGCCCAGCCTCCTGTCAAAATTTGAGTGATATCTTTCCAAAAATATAGCAACACGGCAATCACACTGCCGAATTGAATCGTCGCCAGAAAAGCCTTTTGTCCCAGAAGTTCCCAACCTAATGCTTTGGTAAACACCTGCAAATGTGCCGTGCTACTGATGGGAAGAAATTCTGTTATCCCTTGGACAATCCCTAAGATAAACGCCTGAATCAGTTGCTGTATCAAATTCACTTCACCACTGGCTGTGGCGTTGTTCATTTCTCCCACTTGTGCCAGTTGTCCCCATACAGCATAAAGCAACCCGTAGCACTGTGTACTACCCGCTTCTAATATTGTCGTCATGACTCGGACTCTCAATATACTTGCGTAATTGTACTGGATTATCCAAATTTACGCTGTTTTCCTTGGTCTTTCCGGGTGGCACATAACACACTCTGAAATTAAGCTAAAATCAATATGCCCCTAGGGGGGATATTATGTTGTGATATCTTAAATAAAATAAAGTTAAGTAACAAATATTAAAAAACATTGGTTAACAATACTTTGTCTTCTTACGCTGCTTCTACCACTACGATCGCGCCAATTGAGCCAACGAAAAGCGCTGAGGTTCCTTTGTTATGGAAAGTCGCCTCTCAGCCAGCATGGTTAATATTTGCGGCGGCGGTATTTTTGGTGTCTGTGCCTGTGTTTATTGAAGCGCCACTGGTGCGATCGCTGCCGTGGTTCAGCTTAGCCCTAACAGCAGGCTGGGTATGGCTAAGTTTTAAATTAATGTCGCGTCCCTCTACTTATGTGTGGGGAGATTTGCTCTTAGGATTTAGTTGGAGTTGGTTAGCAGGCTCAATTTATTGGGGCTGGTTGCGCTGGGAACCGTTATGGCATTTACCTGTGGAGTCTATAGGTTTGCCATTCGCGTTGTGGTGTGTGTGTCGCAACTGGGGCAAGATAGGTAACTGGTTTTATTTAGGTTCTTTACTCGGTACAGCGTTGACTGATGTGTATTTTTACCTGGTAGATTTAATCCCCTATTGGCGGCAAATTATGCAGGTAGAATCAACGACTGAAGTGGCAGCAATTTTGCAAAGTGCCGTGACGCAAGTACAAACGCCTTGGGGACAAGTCTGGGCGCTGATTCTCGCCATAGCGTTGTTAACAATCGGAGTTTTACCTTTACCCAAGAAGCAGCGGCACTGGTACGCTTTTAGTGGAGCAGTTTTGAGTACTATTTTGGTAGACTGCCTATTTTTGCTAGCTGCAGTTCTAGCGTGAACATTTTACCGTCATTGTGTCAATTGTATGCACTACATGGTAGAGGCACAACGCAATGCGTTGTGCCCCGACTTTGACTGTGTTTAAACCTATGCGAGAGTAGGCACTTCTGCCACTGCAAAGAATTTTTGGCAAAAGTTACAGTCAAACCTAGTAGCGGTAAATATTGTGGATATTAATAAGCTGTATATTAGTTTCTGATACTGCTGTGTTGATTAAGCGATCGCCTATCAGCCAAAGCAGTTCTAAGTACAAAGTAGCGAGTAAAGAGTGGGATAATAAGTCGGTCTACTCCGCACTTAACACTCATTGCTCAGAACTTTATTTGCGCTGACTGCTTTTAGCTTAAGGGTTTTATTTCAATTAGAGTGGATGGAAAGAGGTGGAAAAATCGTGAAAGGATTGGTGCGTTTATTAACAGTGTTTAGTTTGTTGTTAGGATGCTTGGGATGGTTGGGAACCCCTCAAATCGCTCAAGCAGCTGACTTCAACTCAATTGCTTTTCGTTCAGTTCCAGTTCTGGCAGTTGAGGGAACTCAAACCTTCCGCAACCGTGCAGACGATAAACTGGCAGAGGTCTATGGTAAAAAAATTGATTTGAATAATACCAACGTGCGAGCTTTCCAAAAGTATCCAGGATTGTATCCCACTCTTGCAAGGACACTCATTAAGAATGCTCCTTACGACAAAGTAGAGGATGTGTTGGATATTCAAGGATTGAGCGAACGTCAAAAACAAGTTCTGCAAGCTAACCTAGACCACTTTACCGTGTCAGAAGTGGAATCAGTCTTCACCGAAGGAGACGACCGCTTTAACAACGGTATTTACAGATAATTGCACTTGCAGCTTATTCAGCCGCCCTAACCCACTCCTTTCTGGGAGTGGGAATTAGTTTATTCAGCAACAGGGAAAACCGGGACAAGAAAGACCAGGGGAGCAGGGGAGCAAAAACTTCCTCCACTTCCCTCACTCCCTCACTCCCTCACTCCCTCATCGCCCTCACTCCCCCCACCCCCCTGCTTTGCTTCAGATAGATATTCCTAGCCAATTTGATGTCATCGTTGTCGGTGCTGGTGCTGCTGGACTGTACACGGCACTATGCCTACCTGCGGAATTGCGAGTCGGCTTGATTACCAAAGAAACAGTTTCTCTTTCTGCTAGTGATTGGGCGCAGGGTGGCATTGCAGCAGCGATCGCAAAAGAAGATTCTCCTTCTTTACACGTTGAAGACACAATAGCCGCAGGTGTTGGCTTGTGCGATCGCCCTGCTGTCGAATTCCTTGCCAAACAAGCTCCTAGCTGCATTCAATCGCTTGTAAACTTGGGAGTAGCCTTTGACCGTCATGGCACCCAGTTAGCCTTAACCTTAGAAGCTGCTCATTCCCGCAACCGCGTTCTTCATGCCGCAGACACCACAGGCAGAGAAGTGATCACCACTCTCACCGCCCAAGTCCTGCGACGCCAAAATATTCAAGTCATTCAACAAGCTTTGGCGTTGGGTTTATGGCTAGAACCAGAAACACAGTCCGCTCAAGGAATTAGCCTGTTTTATCAAGGTCAAATCAGCCTCGTCAGAGCAAATGCTGTCGTTCTAGCGACAGGTGGCGGGGGTCAGGTGTTTGCCCAAAGTACAAACCCCGGTGTTAGCACAGGTGATGGAGTGGCGATCGCATGGCGTGCTGGGGCGATTCTCCGAGATTTGGAATTTGTGCAATTCCACCCCACTGCTTTGACAAAACCCGGTCGCTTTCTCATTAGTGAAGCTGTACGCGGCGAGGGCGCACACCTTGTCGATAATGAGGGGCGGCGTTTTACCTTTGACTATCACCCAGCAGGCGAACTTGCCCCCAGAGATGTCGTCAGCCGGGCAATCTTTAGTCACTTGCTACGCACTTCATCTGACCCTGCAACCGCTCATGTATGGTTAGATATGCGCCCCATCCCTGCTGAAAAAATTCGCCACCGTTTTCCCAACATCATCAAAGTTTGTCAACACTGGGGTGTGGATGTCTTCACAGAACCCGTTCCCGTCGCCCCTGCTGCTCATTACTGGATGGGTGGTATTGTTACCGATTTCATGAACCGGACAAACATTCCCGGTTTATACGCAGTCGGAGAAACCGCAAGTACTGGTGTGCATGGAGCAAATCGCCTTGCCAGCAATTCTCTGCTGGAATGTATCGTATTTGGCGCACAGATGGCTCATTTGCAGCCTCTAGATGTAACTACACCAGAAGACGTGCCAGTAGTTCCTAAGCGAGAATTTTCTGCCAATGTAGCCCAATGGCAACCTCAGCAAGAAAACTTAGAACGACTGCGAGAAAACATACCGCGTCTGGTTTGGCAAAGTGCTGGTATTTGCCGGGAGCAATCAGGCTTAGAAGCAGCGATATCAACCATTAAGTCCTGGCAGCAAGATTTTACTTCTTTGCCGATCAGTCAATTCTTGCTATCTGTACATCCTACAGAATCAGCTCGTTTGGACATACCTGATGTTGAACGACAATTGCGATTGTGGGCAGAAACCCGTAATTTATTGGATGTCGCTTTTTTAATTCTCAAAAGTGCTGCCTTTAGAACCGAAAGCCGGGGAGGGCATTACCGCTTAGATTACCCTCAACTAGACCCTAACTGGCAAGTCCACACACTTGTACAACAAAACAATTGGTGGAAATCTCCAGTGTTGAATCATTAGACCTCTTGCATTCATTCAAAAAATCGTGAATGTCATTAGTCGCGAAACGTAGTGTAGCGAGGAATCTCAGAGATGTTTCGCTCCGCTCAACATGACAATTCAACCATTTTTGCAAGAGGTCTATTAAAATTTTGAATCGTTCATCGAGTACCACTACCGTACTGGCTATCAGGACCACCATAATTTGGTGGTTCGTAATTATTATCTAAGTCAGCATCAGAAACAGCTTGCTTGAACACTTGAGTATCAAGCTTGAGATTTGCTAACTCCTCATTATAGCAGTTCTCAGTTGTATGTACTACTCGGTAGGGGCAAAGGCTAGCCGTGCCCCTACTTTGACTGTGTTTAACTCCATTGAAAACTGCTTTATCTGTGGTGTGCGAATCCACAGCCGCCGCAGTATCAGCAATTTTGGCAGTTATCAGATAGGCTCCGATAAAAAATATCACAACACTAGTGAGTCTCAAGCTAGTTCTCATACGCCTCTGTAGATTCCCGTTGGGTTTATTTAATTTCGTATTCTTTTTTACTTAAAAACGAAGACATATATTTAAAGAATTATAAAGTTCACGCTGTCATCAGGATAATTACTTAACTGTGCCATCTTTCGGGAGTGGTAAATAGCAGCTTAACCATAGGTCTATTTTTACTGTCTATTTCAAGTTAGTTAAGTTTTATTATGAAAATGGAGTCAGTCACCTCTATCGAAAGAGTGAATACGTTACTGGTGAACACAATCCATTTACTGGTATAAAAAATTTAGTTCATCAAATATGAATATAGCAGTTGTTGTTCGTATTCATCGAACTGGGGTGCTATTTGTGGGGTGTAAAGCTGTAAGCTAATTTCTAGACAAAGTATTAAGCTGTTACGCAGGTTTTTTGCAGACGATCAAGATGCGCACAGGAGGGTAATACCAATTCGCTCATTCACGCATTCATCTCTGTACGGCATTAAGAAAGGCAGATATAACCAGGGTTTGGCAGTGTGTATCTGTCCCATTCTTTTTTCACGCTTGGTATAAGTTCAGTAGAAGCCCAGGGAATCAAGAATCCCACGGCTTTAAATGAAAACGAGCTAACGCCGTGTTTTCACGCGCAGTGGGAGTATCAATATTTAGACGATAGTTTAGGACGGGCGAGATAGCATCTCACAAGAAAAATGACTCATTAGGCAAACTCATACCGATTTTTCCCGAGATGCTTGGCACGGTACATTGCATTGTCTGCCAGCTTAATCAAAGCTTCACTGTCTCGGCTGTTACTTGGGTAGAAACTGATGCCAATACTGGCGGAGATTTTCATTATATGTCCTTCTAAGACAATCGGCTCAGTAAGAGTTGCTAGAATTTTTTCAGCGACTGTAGCAGCAGCTTGTAGCTTGGGAATTGCCCGTAAAATGACGGTGAATTCATCACCACCCAAGCGAGAAACAGTATCACTGCTACGTAAGCAGTGGGTGAGACGTTGGGCAACGGTTATCAACAGGCGATCGCCTATCTCATGCCCAAAGGTATCGTTAACTTGTTTGAAGCCATCTAAATCAATAAATAGTAGCCCTGTTAACGAATTATTTTCCTGTGCCCACAAAAGGGACTCTTGAAGTTGTTCTATAAAATATTTACGATTGGGTAGACCAGTCAGGGCATCGTTATAAGCAAGATAACGTAAGTGGTCTTCTTTGACTTTTAATTGTTTGTTCATCCGAGATAAGTCATCAGCAGCACGTCTGAGTTCGTCTTCCATCCGCTTGCGTACGGTAATATCTCGCATAACCCCAACTAAGAAGAAATTGCCTGCGGCATCTTTATGAAGCGATCGCTTTGTGGCAATCACATGAGTGATTCCACGCGCGTCTGTAAAGTCTTCTTCGTTTTCATGGGGTTGCTGCGTTTGAAAAACGAGCTCATCTGAGGCACGAAAAGCATCCGCCTCATGCTTGGGGAAAAAGTCATAGTCAGACTTTTCAATTAACACATTTTCGGGATAGCCAATAAATTGACAATAAGCCTCATTTAAGGCTATCCACTGATGTTTTTTATTTTTGACAAAAATTGGATCAGGAATCTTATTGATGAGTTGATGCAAAAACTCTTTGGAGCGTTTCAACTCTTCCTGACGATATGCAACTTGATAAGTGATTGCAATAGCTGAGCCACTAAAGGTGAGCAACGCAGGTACAACTGGTATCCACCAACCAAACAACAAAGCAAGGTAGGCGCTTCCACATAGCACAAAGTATAATAGTAGAATGCTGATAAAGTTTAAGTTTGGACGTTGTATTCGCCTGGTTACAACTGCTCCCACATAAGCCCAAGCAGAAATCCACAAGCATTCTATAAGGTGAGACCAAACTTTGAGTAAAGGTCTTCCTTCGAGGGCGGCTGAGATAATCTCACTGATAAAATGAGCTTGTAGTTCAATGCCAGCCACAGGCTTGACCGTACCAATCAGACGGCTGGAATATGGGAAAAATACAAAATCCTGGAGACTAGTCGCAGTGGAACCAATAAGTACAATGCGGTCTTTAATCCAACTTGGTGGTACCTGATTGTTTAACACATCTCGCATCGATACCTTGCGGAAGCCATAACCTTCCACTGATGAGCTTCCGGTGCCAACTTTGGGAAAATTAGACAAAATTTGGTATCCTCTGTTATCAGCTCCCACGTAGCCACCATCATTAGGCTGAAAACGGCGGAACTCAGCCTTACCCAACTGTAAATAGTCAGGATTGTTTTTTGCTTTCTTGGGAGTAATACCGTTGGACTTTAAATACATTAAAGCGAGTTTCAAAGCAAAACTTTCGTGTGCTTGATGCTCAGTGTGCCAATATAATAAGCTACGACGTACTTTGCCATCAGCGTCATACACCACATTGTTAAAACCTACTCGGCGGGTCTGATAAAGCCACGATGCTGGAGGAACACTGGTGTTTTTATTATTGGACAGGAGTTCAATTCCAACCAAGTTTGGTATGGATTTGTAAGCTTTAACCAAATCCTGATGACCTGGTTCCACTGGTAAATTACGGTAAATATCTAAACCAATAGCCCGAGGTTGGTTATCTTTTAATTTTTGCAACACCTCAGCAATATTGCGGTCTGGAATTGGCCATGAACCGACTTGGTGTAAAGAAGCTTCGTCAATCGTTACAATTGTAATGCGCTGCTCTGGTGGCTCCTGTGGACGCAACTGAAAAAGATAATCCAAAGCTGCCCACTCTAAATATTGCATGAATCCGAAAGAGCGCAGCAATAGAATACAGGCTGCTACGCTTGAGGCGGTAAAAAGTTCCCTACGTCCTTGATGAAGTGGTTGTTGCAGTGCAAACCGTAACTTCACAAGACGCTGACTAAGCTGCTTACTTATTCCCATAACCTAGTTGGGAGAAATATTTTTATATTTTTGTAATTATTAACGACCTGGCGAATGCAGTTCATAGGCTACCCTTACTGCTTTATAAGCTGTTAATCTACTCGTTGAGTTATTAAAGACAATCTCAGATGTCTCTGATATAAATTACTCATCATTTCGTAAAACGGCAATGGTATCTTTCGCAACATCAAAAAAAATAAGTCAGATGGTAGAGTATGACTCATAAAAAAAATAAGTCAGATGGTAGAGCAAAAGTCATACATTACTACCACCCGACTTTTTTGTCTTAAGTTATGCTGCTGCCTGCAGGCTACTTGAAAGCGCCAGGAAAATTTTTAAAGTTGCGCGGACCTTGATAACCAGAAATTTGCGCTAATTTCTCTAATGCTTGCACGTTGGGATAAAGTTTACCGTTAATTTCCCAAGTAGGAAAGCCTTGAATGCCAGCTGCTTTGCACAAATCTGGACGGGCGTCTTTGCCCTGCGGGTCGCACTCTATGTGCTTAATTTCTTGATACGCCTCTTTACCAAACAGTTGCTTTTGTTCATGGCAATGAGGACACCACCAAGCTATGTATTCTTTAGCACCTATTTTGGTCAAGTGACGTGCTAACTGAATTTCTGCCTCACCAGAGGTGGTAGTGATGGGCCAACCAACTCCAAGTGTGGGTTGTCCTGTTGGTTCTAAGCTAGCAGTATTAGAGCCAGTGTTAGCACTAGGGTTATTCACATTCGCATAAACGCCTAAAGTACCAATCAGCGTCACCATGCCCACAACAATGGCGGTAAAGAAGATTTGCCCAATATCTTCCCACGTGCGACCGATCATGGTCAGTACTAAGAGGCTGGTGGAGAAGATAGCTGAGGCAAGACAGTAGAGACAGAGTGATTTGATTTTGAAAAATAGCAGGTACATTAAGTAGCCACTAAAGACAGACATGGCGATCGCACCTGCCAAAAGCAGCAACCACGTCCAATTTTCCAGCTTTGTCCGAGTATCTTTACTTTGGGAAGGGTTAACTGCCAAAGGAGCCAAAGCGAAGATAGCCATACTGGCGTAAGCAAGAAAGCCAAACAAGGCTAAAGGTAGCCCGAAAACGGTAGCATAAGGGCTAGACAGTACTAAATCACAGCTATTGGTGGGGCAAGCGGCGGAACTTAGTGTCAACTTAACTACGGTGAGATAACCCGTTGTCAATGCACCAACAGATGCGATCGCGGCAATTAATATCCGCGACCATCTATGAATCCAGGGAGTACTACGGCGGCGATTCATAAACTGCAATAGAGAATTGGGAATTGGAAACTGGTAATTAGTCAGAGAGCCATTTTTGTGAATGATGAATTACGAATTGTGTTTTTCCTCATTTATAATTCATCATTCATGACTACCTCTCACCCATTACCTATTCCGTACCTATGAGTGTAGCTTTACAGAAGGAATTGATTTTGTTTCCTCTTTAGAGTTCCAACCTTTACGTGCAGCTTCCACAAACTGACTGACCCGATTTGGGTCTATAGGTTGCTCGCGGCGACCGTGGCGTTTCAACGCACTGGAAACAATCACACCATCTGCCGCCACCAGGAGTGTAGCAATATTTTCCCAACTTGCTCCACTGCCAATCAACACTGGAGTGCCGTTAGCAGCAGAAGTTGCCAATTCCAAATCTTCTAGGTTTGGAGGATCACCCGTAGCCCAGCCAGACATAATCACTGCATCTGCCAAACCGCGTTCAATTGTGTCTTGCACTGCAGTGGTGAGATTCACCGCACTCAACGGACGGGCGTGTTTGACCAACACATCGGCGAAAATTTTCACATCGCTGCCTAACTCCCGCCGATACCGTAGCAGGTGATGAGCTTCTCCCTCAATGATACCCTGGTCGGTTGCCATGACACCTGTCAGTACATTAACGCGAATGAATTGCGCTTTTGTGCAGGTGGCGATCGCTATTGCGCTTCTGGCATCGTTCCGCAAGACATTTATACCTACAGGTAGCGTCACCAAATTCTGTATCCGCTGTACCACTACGGTCATGGCACTCACAACTGCTGGATCAACCTGGTTTTTGGGAAACGGCGCGTCGAAAAAATTCTCCACAATAATGCCGTCAACCCCTCCACTTGCTAGGGCTGTTGCTTCTTGTTCGGCACGGTCTATAACTGCTTTCAGGCTACCTCCCCAACGGGGCGAGGTAGGTAACGGTAGTAGGTGAACTACGCCAATAATTGGTGTTCGGGTTTTAAATAGCTGATATAAAGTCACGTCTTTAACCCGCTTTACGGAGTCTTCAGTCCTTAGTCCTTAGTCATTTGTTATTATCGCTGCTAACTATTGACTATTTACTCATGACTCATTACTAATTAAGTAAAGTAAAGGGCGCTGTACCTCCTTTGAGGTGTCTAACCGTGCTGCCATTTCTGTCACGCATTTCATTTGCACCCTGTTAGCAGCTAGGATGCTTGCTAGCACTGGTTTCTTCGACTTTCAAATGGAAATTGCTTACCTCCACCTTTAGATGGAATTTAACGTAACACTTTCCCTAAGATATGTTAAGATAACATATGGATAGAAGAGGAGTTTGCCGCTCATAAGACGCGAGGCAGCTTTCCGATGAACAGGCATCTCGCCTGATCAAGGTACAGGCATTACCGCTATACAAGCTTCGTCACGCGATATTTTCAAAGGCTGGTAGCGACTTCTCCAAATGCGCCACACACACTTGGTTTCGGCGAGATGGATGACTCCGCTCCTGACCAAAACCAGTGTCATTTAGAGAGTGGCTTCCCAGTAGATTGATTAATAACATACACTTTGCGGTAATATAGAATACCAAAAGGTAAAATTTTAAAAAAGATTAACTACTAGTGTCCAATTTATCTAAATTCTGTCTATTTTGCCCGAGAAAAAAATTAATAAAGTTATCATAGCATGAACTCCAGATTCATCATGGTGCTAGCTTGCTTTGACGGTGTGTAACATTTCAGGTCATGGCTTAGTTTCAGAGGTTTTGACCTAGTTGATATCTCAAGCAAAAATTTTGCGCTCAAGGGCGTTAAAGTACATGAAAAAACCTAAAGACTCTTTGTTAATATGGGTGACAAGCCAACAATTTCAATTTCTCACCTAGGCTGCGAGAAAAATCGAGTTGACACAGAACATATGCTAGGACTGCTGGTAGAAGCAGGCTACAGCGTAGATTCTGATGAACAGTTAGCAGATTATGTTATAGTCAATACATGTAGTTTTATTGAAGCAGCAAGACAAGAATCTGTCAGAACCTTAGTGGAACTGGCAGAGGCAGATAAAAAAATCGTTATCACAGGCTGTATGGCGCAGCACTTCCAAGAACAGTTATTGGAAGAGCTGCCAGAAGCCGTAGCCGTAGTAGGAACCGGGGATTATCACAAAATAGTCGATGTCATTCAGCAGGTAGAACAAGGCAAGCGGGTTAAGATCGTAAGTTCACAACCAACCTACATTGCTGATGAAACCACACCCCGTTATCGCACTACGACTGAAGGCGTGGCTTACCTGCGGGTTGCTGAAGGTTGTGATTACCGATGCGCTTTTTGCATAATTCCCCACCTGCGGGGAAACCAGCGATCGCGTACAATTGAATCAATAGTGACCGAAGCAGAGCAGTTAGCAAGTCAAGGGGTACAGGAAATTATTCTAATTTCCCAAATAACCACCAATTACGGTATTGATATTTACGGCAAGCCGAAGTTAGCCGAATTACTCCGTGCCTTAGGGAAAGTTGATGTGCCGTGGATTCGCATGCACTATGCGTATCCCACCGGACTGACCCCAGATGTGATAGCGGTCATTCAAGAAACACCGAACGTCTTGCCTTACCTGGATTTGCCCCTACAACATTCCCATCCAGATATTCTCCGGGGTATGAATCGTCCCTGGCAAGGACGAGTGAATGATGCGATTATCGAACGCATCAAAGACGCGCTACCAAACGCTGTGCTGCGAACGACATTTATTGTCGGTTTTCCAGGAGAGACACAGGAGCATTTTGAGCATTTGTTACAGTTTGTCGAGCGTCATGAATTTGACCACGTAGGTGTCTTCACCTTTTCAGCAGAAGAAGGAACTCCCGCCTACAACCTACCAAACCAACTGCCCCAATTCGTCATGGATGAGCGGCGGAACGTATTGATGGAACTCCAACAGCCAATTTCTTTAAAGAAAAATCAACAAGAAGTTGGCAAAGTGGTCAATGTTCTGATTGAACAAGAAAATCCGGTAACAGGAGAATTAATTGGTCGTTCTGACAGATTTTCCCCAGAAGTCGATGGGCAGGTCTTAGTTCATGGGGAAGCACGATTAGGAACAATCGTGCCAGTAGCTATCCAAAATGCTGATGCTTACGACCTTTATGGTCAAGTTGTCAATAATTAATGGTTATTAGTTGTCATTATTAACCCATAACCACTAACTACTAACCAATCTATAAAGAGCAAAGAAAAACATAGGAGATTTGATGAATCTTTCGTTTCTAGATTTAGGAATTTCACAAGAGCGTGTTGAGCAATTAGAAAAATTAGGCTTTACCGCACCAACTAACATTCAAGCACAAGCAATTCCCCACCTATTGGGTGGTCGCGATGTCGTAGGTCAATCGCAAACAGGAACAGGAAAAACAGCGGCATTTTCCCTACCGATCATAGAGCGGCTCGATCTGACTCAAAAAGCAGTCCAAGCTGTGGTTCTGACACCGACTCGTGAGTTAGCCATCCAAGTTCACGATGCTATAAGCACCTTCATGGGAACCCAAGGATTGCGGGTTTTAGCAATCTACGGTGGTCAATCGATTGAGCGCCAAATGTTACAACTCAAACGCGGCGTTCACATGGTTGTAGGTACGCCAGGGCGAGTCATAGACTTGCTAGAGCGGGGTAGTTTGAAGCTGGATCGCGTGAAGTGGTTTGTGTTAGATGAAGCCGATGAAATGTTGAGCATGGGCTTTATCGACGATGTAGACAAAATTCTCTCACAAGCACCTCAAGAGCGCCAGACAGCGTTGTTCTCGGCAACTATGCCACCTTCAATTCGCCAATTGGTGAATAAGTTCTTGCACTCGCCAGTGACAGTGACTGTTGAGCAGCCAAAAGCCGCTCCTAACAAAATTAATCAAGTCGCTTATCTTGTACCGCGTCACTGGACGAAAGCCAAAGCTTTACAGCCCATCTTGGAAATGGAAGATCCAGAATCGGCTTTAATCTTTGTCCGCACCAGACGTACAGCAGCAGAACTAACAAATCAACTGCAAGCGGCAGGTCATAGTGTTGATGAATACCACGGTGATTTGTCACAACAAGCACGGGAACGGTTACTGACACGGTTCCGCAATCGTCAAGTACGCTGGGTGGTCGCAACCGATATTGCGGCACGAGGTTTGGACGTTGACCAGTTGTCTCACGTCATCAACTTCGACTTACCCGATAGCGTAGAAACCTACGTCCACCGGATTGGTCGTACTGGTCGAGCTGGTAAGGAAGGCACAGCAATTTCTTTAGTACAGCCGTTTGAGCGACGCAAGCAGCAACTGTTTGAACGCCATAACCGCCAAAGTTGGCAAGTCCTGTCGATTCCTTCACGGACACAAATTGAGGCACGGCACATAGAAAAATTGCAAGTTCAGGTGCGCGAAGCTTTGGCTGGCGAGCGTTTGGCTTCATTTTTACCGATGGTGAGCGAACTGATTGAACAATACGATGCTCAGGCGATCGCTGCGGCAGCGTTGCAAATCGCTTACGACCAAACCCGTCCTGCTTGGCTGCAATCAGAACTTGATATTCCAGAAGAAGAGATCGTGCAGCCATCTGCCAAACCCAGGCTGCGTTCCAACAACCGTCGCGGTGAGTTTTCTGGTGAGCGCAGTCGCTCCGCTTGGGTACCATCAGACGGCAGCACCACAGAAGGAGACAAACACAGTTCCAAGCCCAAACTGCGGACAGGACGTCGCGAGAATTCCATGTCTCCGAAAAAGCTAGGTTCTACTACAGCTAGAGAAACAGCTTCATAGTGACTAGTTATTAGTCATGAGTCCTGAGTTCTTGACTTTTGACTACTGACTTTTCCTTCAACTAAGGATTGATAAGGTTATCAATCTGGGCAATTTCATCAACAGTCAAAATCAGCCCAAAGTGCCAGCATGGTTTGTCTTGGTAGGGCTGTTTTTGCATTGGTAAAGGAAAAGGTCACTAGTACCGCTGAAGTAGGGCAGGCAAGACGCCTGCCTCTGTTTTTGCTATTAAATATTAAGATTCAAATAGTCCTGCACTTCCTAAAATGCTATGACCATAACCACCGCTAAACGCTTTACCATAGCCGAATATGACCGTTTAGCAGAACTCGGATTTTTCAGTGAAGATGACCGAGTTGAGCTAATCAACGGAGAAATTATCCCAATGGTATCGAAAGGTAAACCACATTCTGTTTGCGAAACCCGTTTAGAACGAGAGTTATATAAGCTTCTGGGGGAACGTGCAACCCTACGAGGACAACAACCGATTATTATTCCTGACTATAATGAACCTGAACCAGATAGAGTTATTGTAAAAAATCGAGAAGACGATTATCTCAGCACTCATCCCCATCCAGATGAGATATTACTTTTAATTGAAATTTCTGATTCCTCTTTAAAATATGACCAAGAGGTGAAATTACCAATTTATGCTGAAGCGGGTATTTCTCATTATTGGATCTTTAATCTAGTAGACAATTATCTGGAAAACTACAGTGAATTTTATCAAGATTTGCAAGGTAAATTTGGTTATCGCAGCAAATTGATTTTTCTGCCTAATGAATCAGTTAATCTACCGTGTTTTCCTGATCTATCCTTAGATTTATCAAAGGTTTTTCCAAAAAAATTACCTGAGTAATACGCTCAACTCTGCATTGCAAGCATTTTCTTGACTGCCAACTTCAATTCACTCTTTTTTTTATCTAAATACGGTTTCCTGATATTGTCATCTCTAAAGAGAGAGATAGAGTTCATAATTGATGGCTTTTCCAGTTTAGTAAACTCCATTGGTTTGAACTTAAAGAAAGTTTTTTGACTATACCAATAAAGTAGCATTCCACTTTTTAGAAACAAAAAAGGTGTCTTATTGGCAAACTTTAAGTTAGATTGTAAATGTGTGGGAAAATTATCTGAAACAGCACCGAATGCTTCTGTTATTAGTGCTATTCCTCCTATTCTCAACATCAATGAAATATCTCTGATAGCTGATATTGGGTCAGTAAGATGTTCAAGGACTTCAAAGGAAAGTACAACATCGTATTGAGAAGAAAGACAGGAATCAAAGTCAGATATAAGATTTACACTGTTTCCTAGTAAATCATAATGAGCGAAGCGCTTTGTTGCAAAATCATAAGTTTTACTGCCAGGTATGTCAAAATAGTTGACCTTAAAGCCATTCCTTACAAGCTCTAAAGAATCATTGCCAGTGCCGTCACCCAACATTAGTATTGCTAATTCATCTAAAGCACGATCGCTCTTTTGGGCGTATAAGCGAATCCTTTCAACCGCCTGTTGAATCCAAAGCTGTCTTTCATTTGTTGCCCAAAAAACTAGAGTTTCAATTATCAACCCATATCCTTCTTTGTATAGCTGTTCCATTTTGTCGTCATATACATGCGGAGTTATGCCAAAATGCTCAGCATCATGTTTCACACTCCCATCCCCCAGAGCCTGCTTCCACACTCTGTGTTCTACTTCCTGTCTGGGTAACTCAGTAAAATTAACTAGCTCATTGACAATGTCCTGATAACTAACAGGAATTTGAATTTCCATTGTATTTATTTTGCCTCCTAATTGTGATATTTGATTTGTATTAATTTCGTTTAATAGGCTTTTGATAGGCTTGCAGAAAAAGCAGACAAGTTCTTTTTGATACAATACTTGCAAAAGCCTGACCTGTATTCACAGACACTAGGAGCAGTGTTACAAAGCTTGTCATCAGGGGCAAAGTCACGAGAGAAAGTGCCAAATCGTTTTTACGATTAACTTTGAGCTAATTGCCAGAAATTCTTCTCAAAATAGGATCGCTGTCAGCAATATTACCTTCCCTTCAAAATCAAATCCTCCATCGCCAGCTGTAAATCCTTCGTTAAATCAGCTACCGCTTGCCTTGCACCTTGCCGACTCGTCTTATAAGCTGGATAACGTTCTGAAACCGATAATGGCTCACCTATAGTTATTTTTACCTGTTGCTTGCCAAGAGTTGGACGCCCGGAGGGGTTACCACCTCTAATTCGAGTTACCAAATCCCATATCAGTAATGTTGTCTCAGCAAAGCGTTCTGCTGTGGGTTTTTCGCGTACGTATTTGCCTGTGACAGCCACAAAACTTTCTACCAGCCTCATGTGCCACATCCGCAAATTCGCTTCTTCGGCAATGCGATCGCCTAAAGCACGTTCTAAAGGCGACAGTGCTTTCACATCTTTAAATTCTTCTCGAAAAATATAATTCCAGCCAGCTTGTTCTACTCGACGACAGCGGTCATTAAAATTGCCTTTGGGTTGTAAATCAAAATACTGTTCTGCTACGTGTAACACGACATTTAACAAAGCTTGCAAACGAGCTGCCAAAAGTTCATTGGCATCTTTTATGTCCCCTTGTACTGGCAGTTTTTGATGATAAAATCGCGTGTAGAAATTTTCCATCAAAGACAGTAAATGTTGGCTCAAATGAAACAAACGTGGGTAGAGGGAGTCCGGTGATAGAGACGCGCCATCTTGTTGTAGAGACGCGCCACCTCTCGTCTCTACAGGTAAACCACTAGCAGCTTCCAATTCACTCAAAAGGTTGGCGATCGCACCCCAAGGAGTGGCGACGTACTTGTATTTAATCCCAACTGGTACAATAAAAACCTGCTCATCTCGATTGTCCTTGTGCAAATCTTCAGCACACCAAAAACCGAGTTGAGCGATACCGGGTTCCAAGGGGTTGACAATTTCTGAAAGACCATTCGTGGCTCCTTCTGGTGCAGCTGCCATCGGGAACTGACCATTGGCAAACAAATCACGCGCTGATCGCAACCCTGTCCAATCTGCCTTACCTCGCTGGATAGATGTGCCACCTAAGCGCGGAGCAACCCAGCCGATGTAAGAACCAGCCCATAGAGGAATTCCACGGTCGTAGATAAAATGGGCATGAATCGGAGGCTGTAGCACGATACCCTTGTGTCGTGCTAGTTTTGGCAAAATGTGGGAAAGCAAGTAAACCAAACAAAGCGGGTCTTCTGCCTTGGGATGGCGAAAAGCGATTAAAAAACGGATTTTCCTATCCTGAAACTGGTGATATAGATCCAGCAAAACTTCTAGGTTGTCTGCTTCAATATGACTAATTGCCGTTCTCCAGTGTATTAAGCTGGGTAGGAAGAATTGGCAGACTCGTAGAAAGGTGGGGTCTAGCGCTGGAGGGATAAATTCTAGGGGTGGCTGTGCTTGATAAATGACATCAGGCAAAGTGATTTTCTCCTGAAGTTGCAAGCGTTCATTTTAGACTGTAACTGAAATAGAGATTATCGAATTTGGAAAGGGGACAAACGATGCGACTGTCACAAATGTTATTCGTTACACTCAGGGATGACCCAGCAGATGCTGAAATTCCCAGTCATAAACTCTTACTCCGCGCAGGCTACATTCGTCGCATCGGTAGTGGTGTCTATGCCTATCTTCCTTTGATGTGGCGGGTACTGCAAAAAGTTTCCCAAATTGTCCGCGAAGAAATGAACGCCGCAGGTGGACAAGAATGTCTGTTACCCCAACTCCAACCTGCTGATTTATGGAAAGAGTCTGGACGCTGGGATACTTATACCAAAGCCGAGGGTATTATGTTCGCCCTCAAAGACCGCCGCGACCAAGAACAAGCCCTAGGACCGACTCACGAGGAAGTCATCACGGCGATCGCTCGTGATATGATTCGTTCCTACCGTCAGGTACCACAGCTCCTCTACCAAATTCAAACCAAGTTCCGCGATGAAATTCGTCCCCGGTTTGGTTTGATGCGTGGACGAGAATTCATCATGAAGGATGCTTACTCGTTTAACGTAGATGAAGAAAGTTTGGAAAAAACTTATCAGGATATGCATACCGCTTACAGTAATATTCTACGGCGGTCTGGTTTGGCTTTTCGTTCTGTGCAAGCTGACTCTGGGGCTATAGGTGGTTCTGCTTCTCAAGAATTTATGGTGCTGGCGGAAGCAGGCGAAGATGAAGTCCTCTACACTGAAGATGGGCAGTACGCGGCTAACGTGGAAAAGGCGGTTTCTTTACCACCTGACGCGGAAACTTCAGCATTTACCAGTTATGAAAAACGCGAAACACCAGGGACGGAGACAATTGAGAAACTCTGTAAATTCTTGAAATGTTCCCCTACCCAAATTGTGAAAAACGTTCTTTACCAAACAAATTTTGATAATGGAACAACAGTGTTGGTGCTGGTAAGCATCCGAGGCGACCAGGAAGTTAATGATGTCAAATTACAAAATGAATTGACAAAGTTAGCCCCCAAGTACGGTGCGAAAACGGTGATCAAACTTGCAGTACCAGATGCAGAAGCTCAAGGAAAATGGGCGAATCAACCTTTACCCTTGGGGTATATTGCTCCTGATGTTGCAGATGATTATATTAAGTCTGTCAAAGATGTCGCACCTCGCTTTTTACGTTTGGTCGATAAAACAGCGGTTGATTTAAAAAACTTTGTTACGGGTGCAAACGAAGCTGGTTACCACGTCGTAGCAGCAAATTGGGATGAGCAATTTAAATTACCAGAATTAAGCGTAGATATACGTAAGGCAAGACCAGGCGATCGCGCCATCCATAACCCAGAACAAACTCTACAAAGCGCACGTGGAATTGAGGTAGGTCACATTTTCCAATTAGGTACCACGTATTCCATCGCAATGGGTGCAACTTATACCAACGAACAGGGTGAAGAAAAACCTCTACTTATGGGTTGTTATGGTGTGGGTGTGTCAAGATTGGCTCAAGCTGCTGTAGAGCAATCTTACGACAAAGATGGAATTATTTGGCCGGTGGCGATCGCACCTTATCACGCGATTGTGACGATTCCTAACATCAACGACACTCAACAAGTGGAAATTGCGGAAAAACTTTATGCCCAACTTAATCAAGCGGGAATTGAAACCTTGCTCGATGACCGTAATGAACGGGCGGGAGTAAAATTCAAAGATGCGGATTTGATTGGGATTCCTTACAGAATAGTCACAGGGCGAGCAATTGCCAATGGCAAAGTCGAAGTTGTGGAAAGAAAAAGCCGCAACTCACAAGAAATTGCGATCGCTGACGTTGTATCTACATTAAAGCAGTGGATTCATCAATCAGTGAACAGTCAACAGTGAACAGTCAACAGTGAACATGAAGGAATCTTGGTAACTGGTAACTGGTAACTGATAACTGATAACTGACAACTGGTAACTGAATACCCTAATTACAAACGAAAACGTGGAATTCTTCACACTCCTTGTATCTGGCGCTTTAGGGTTAGTGACTCCGGTGGGACTGGTGGTTGATCAGGCTGCTGTTGCTGCTATCCGTTCTCAATTGGCTCAAGTTGAACAATTGCAAGTGCGAGTTGACAACGCCCCTACTCATCAATTGCTGCAAGGTAAGGTGGAAAGGGTGCGTATTGCGGGGCGTTCTTTGCAACTCAAGTGGCAAGAAATTCGGATTGCAGCTTTAGAATTGGAAACCGATGCCATTGAATTAGAACCGCGTAGTCTTGGAAGCAGACCGAAATTCAAACGACCTTTACAAGCTGGTGTACGTTTGGTGTTAACTCAGCAGGATATCAACAAACTCATACAATCACCTCAATTCATAACCTTGTTGCAAAAGCTAAAAATTAACACAGGCAATTCTTCAAATACAGGGTATAACTCTGTTTATAATTTTGTGAATCCAAATGTAAAATTTTTAGCAAATAACCGCTTGAGTTTGCAAGTAGAATTACAGGAGAAAGGTCTGGAGAAGCCCTTGTTAATTAGGGTGGAATCAGGATTTCATATCGTTGGTGGGAAGAATATTCAGTTAGTTGACCCAATTGTGGCAGCGAATGGTGAAGAGGTTCCACCTCAATTTGTAAATGCAATTGTCAACAATATCAACAAACGATTGGATTTAGGAAATCTGGAAGATGACGGTCTACAAGTGCGAATTCTAAAATTGAGTATGAGACCAGAAGAATTAGAGATTGCCGCATTTTTACGAGTAGAGCCATCCTCTAGGTTTTTGGAAACCCCCGGCTCCTAAGTATCGTCGTTAACCAGGCTTATCCTCATACAAATGCTATTTTAGCCTTTAGGAAGGTTTTCATTATGAAAGAACAGCAAGGACCTAACCGTATTTCTCCAGGTATCATCGCAGCTGTTTCAGCAGCAGTGATTGCAGTGACTGCTGGTGTTGCTTTTTTTGCATCGAAATCTGATGATAATAATAAGGCTCCTGTAGCAATCCCTGTTCCAGAAGTAGTTCAACCTAAGCCATCAGAAAATCGGGTAGCTAATGAACAAAATGCTGAAATCTTTTGGCTGCAAGACACTGGCACTGGTTTAAAATTGGTTCCCCAAACAGTTCAAGTTAAAGCAGTTGGGAAGTCGCCCAATCAAGTATTAGAAGGGGCTTTCCAACAATTATTAGCTGGACCCACAGAAGGGACGGACTCTACCACAATTCCAAAAGGAACTAAGCTGTTGAGCGTCAAGGAGGCGTCGGATGGCATCCACGTCAATTTATCGGAAGAATTTAGTAGTGGAGGTGGTAGTTCTTCAATGATGGGTCGTGTGGGGCAAGTTGTCTACACCGCCACAGCTTTAGATAAGAATGCCAAGGTGTACATTGAGGTCAACGGGCAACCATTGGAGGTTTTAGGTGGTGAAGGTCTGGAGTTGGAACAACCACTGACACGTGAAAGCTTCGATAAAAATTATTCACTTTAGCTAAGAGTCATTAGTCATTAGTCATTAGTCCTTAGCCACAAGCGATGACATCAGGACAAAGGACTTTTGACCGAAAATAATGGGATACAAGCCCCGTCCTTCTAGGACGGCTTTTTGTCTTAGAGTGAACAAATAAACTCTCTCACTCCGTGTGTCTTCGTCCTACCCGACTTGGCGCAATAGTCTTCAAGAATTTTTAGTTTAGACTCAGGTAATCGGATATTTAGCGCTGATTGCGATGGCATTGTATTGATATTTGTAATACAATACTACTATGAAAGCACGTTATCGCTACAGAATCTATCCTGACGACCAACAACGCCAAGCTTTAGCTAGGTTATTTGGTTGCGTCCGTGTTGTTTGGAATGATGCGCTAGCGCTGTGCAAACAGTCTGAGAAACTCCCTAAGTTAGGAGATTTGCAAAAAATCTGTATTACTCAGGCGAAGAAAACTGCATTGCGTGAGTGGTTGGGTGAAGTTTCCAACATTCCATTGCAGCAGTCTATCGCTGATTTGGGGGTGGCGTTCCAGAACTTTTTTGCATCTGGCAAGGGTAAGCGAAAGGGAGTCAGCCCCTGAGTCCTTACGGACACGCTCCGCGAACGGGGAAGTCACGCATTCACGCATTCA